>DYPS01000073.1 GCA_020719775.1 Desulfosporosinus sp.
AACGGTTTATCTTTCTTTAATAAAAAATTCCTTTTCAAATATTTTTTGATTTTTTTATAAAAACTAAATAACTTATAATGTTAGACAAAATATTTTTTTTTTATGGTGTGTTAAAATAAATTTTTGATCCGAGTTGAGTTGAGTGAAATTAAATCAATTTTTAAAGTGTTAGCTGTGTATAGAAATCAATATGGATCATCTCAGTTTATAATCATTTGCTAACTAGATGGAACCTCATCAGTAACTACGTTAAATGGGAAGCATTCATAATTTACAAGCCGAGTTTTAATAATCTAAAATTTAAAATCCTCATGAATCCGAAGGAAACAATTAAAAATGTGCGAATCTTCAACATAAGTAATTCTAATTGAATCAACCCTCGATCATTTAAGACTAACCTTTAAAAAACTGTTAAAATTAAAATTCAGTTTAGAACTAAGCACAGTAGCAAAAATAAACTGAAAAGGAAGACCTCAATGATAGAAATATGTAAGTTTAAATCAGAGAATAGCCAGAATAAGTGCACCATGTCTAATAAGTCCACCCAGCATAACAAGTGCACCATTTTTAAGTAAGTGTTTCATAATTACCATAATTACAAAATAATAGTGCCTAAACATAATGCAAAGAAAAACAAATTACAAACTAATAGAAAATACACTAGGATGCAAATCAAATATAATAGCAAGTGTTGCCGTAAACAGAAACATAAAAATAAAAATAAAAACAAGAAAGCAAATAAAATTAAAAACAGTAAAATAATGCAAAAATTGATAACAGAACAAATCAAAATCACGAGATTGCATCAGAAAAGGATCATTCTTAACCGATGGAAGACGAACAAAAATAATAGGGGCAGGTTAAAACTCCATAAAATTACTAAAATAAATAAGCTAAGTTCATATAAACTAAAATCAATGATAATAGGCTTGTAGACTCAGATAAATTATATGATGCGACTTTATAGAAAAGGAATTAACAATAAATTCAATAGGCTACTTAAAACCTCAAATAAAGTTTGCTAAGATCTGGAAATGATTAGTCAATAGAAAACCAACCTCATAATAAGGCTAGATACAACAGTTATGTTCAAGGAGTTGTCAATACTAAATGGCAGCCTTCTCAGGAGCCGACTCACGAAGTATTTATTTAACAAATATTTAGGAACTTTAACATTTGTACAAAATACTATAAGCATAATTCCAAAATTGTTCTCCAAAACAGATAATATTGCTCCTTTACACAAATCTGATCAAAATTCCTAGGTAAGAGCTTCTGTAAGAAGAGGGGGATTAGTTCAACTAAAAATTATTTTACAATGGAAGCAAGTATTTGACTACTTTAAAGACTCCGGAATAGCTATCGACCTTTGCACTTAGGAGAAAAATAGCATATGTGTTTGCTAGCAAAGGCTATGGCATCAAGATATACAATGACTATATGTCTAAAAAATACCCAAACTAACCCCCACTGTAATAAATATTTAATTAAGGTAAAAAGACAAGTATAAACTTCACTTAATAACAACATTGAAAATAGTTATCAGGAAGATATAAGAGTTCATTGCGACAGTCTGCAACAGAAAACTGGACCCTATGCGAAAATAATAATTTGAGGCATGCCTAGCCCCACTAATAAATTGCAGAAAGCATTTCACTCCTGAGTTCTGCCAAATATTTTTCAGAATCATCAAGTTTACATTTGATCTTAAAGTTTAAATGCCTCCAAATTAAAGATAGATCATTTTCTTTTTCAAAAAAGTACTTTTAGGAATCAGAAAATAGAAGGTTATGTTTCCTAAAAATGCAGATGTAATCGATGAAGACAATGATAGCGATATTTGGACTGAATAGTTCTAAGCATATTTCATAAAATTGTACATTAAAACCAGAAAAGTTTCAATTGCACACACTCAACTCATCACTGATTACCCTGAATATGGATAGTTCTTAGATCCACTTAAACTAAAATCAAAAATAGAGAAGGTCCTTCGAATAGCGATTCGACAACTTCAGCTTTATAATTAGAAAATTGGAAATCAAGTATATTTTAACCCAAGAGATATAGACAGAAGATACATTGTTCGATCACATGAACTTGAATAAGGTAGAATGAGGTTGCTAAAACTGTATATTCGTAAATTTGGGGATAAGTAATAAATATCTGAAGTTGTAAAACTAATTAAAAAAGCACTCCGAGATAAATATGCAAGATAGGGCATAATGAGAAAAGGCATGGAATAAGATCAGGATGACTAGAATGGAGTAAAAAGTTAAAATTCAGCCAAGGATGGAGAAAAACTATTGAGAATGCTAAAAGATCAGATATCTAATACTCTTAAATGATAATTATTATTATATAATCATTTAGCACATTTGCACATTTTTCATATAATTAATTTATAAACAATTGATTCTGACATGGATCAAGAAATTTTAACATCAGGATAAAATATCAGCAAGAACTTAAAGACTAAATGTGGAGACTACTTTTTGAATTTGGATCTTGATAAATATTCTCGAAAATTGAAAATATAGCTGCAGAACGTCGAGAACAAAAACAAATATTAACTAATCCTTGATGAAGGAAAACTTTCATAGGATTTAAAGGCCTACCTTGTGGATATCGAATATATATACGAGTATTTTTAAGAGAATACAAATAACAAATAAAAGCTAAGTATAGACCAAAAGGGTAAAATTAAATTAGCCTTCGTCTTACAGATAAGTGCCAAAAAGCAAATTAACAAATAAATTATGTTATAGACATAACTCACATAAGTAGGTAAAGCTGAGATACAAGATTCAGGAATGGCAATGTCATAGTAGATAAATAAGATAAAATAGTAGTTGCAAGAGTATAAGAAAAGTCAATAGGCTGAAAGAAAAAAGACTAATGTGCTAGTAAGCAGTCTATAAAAGACAAATCAAAGAATCATAATCTAGTCGTAATCGCTTAAATTTTAAAACTTGTAATTTATATCTTATATGTAGGAATCTCAAAAATAAAGTCACTTAAATGCAGTAAAAATACGTAAACTTGGAAACTGTCATGAAATAACTCATCAATGCCACTGAGTAAATCAAGTTAGAAACAAGCACTTTCAAAAAGTAACTCTAGCAGTCCAAAATCATAAATGTTTAATAACTAAAAGAAGACGATACTTTTATTAAAATGGTCAGTTCCTTCATTAAATAAAATGACGGAGTTAATAGTGAATAAATAATCCATAGCAAAATCAAGTCGTTGTAGATTTAAGTTGCATAATAAAATAAGCTATTTTAATAGAAACTAACCTATTCATAAAAAAAGATATAGAAAAAACTTTAGGAACTTCAAAAGTAGTATAGAGTAAATAACTTTTAACTTTATAAGCAGGTGGAGCAAATAAACAACAAACTTCAGGATAACTAAATAGAATTAATTAAAAGCACAGTTAAGAAAGTCAACACTATGTTTGAAGAAGGGAACTAAATGATGCCGTCATAAAAAAGTATTATATAAAGAATGAGTAAATCTTCTATTAATTTAAATGGACACAAAGCAAAAATTGGAACAACTGGAAAGTTTTATTGTGGAGGAAAATTGTAAGGTAAAAAATGTAAATGCTGCGATGGAGGTTGCGGTCCAACAAATGGATAAAATTGTTTAATTTGCATGAAGCTTGACATCTAAAGAAGAGGATTGAAGAAAGGATTTTTGGTAAATGCAAACGGTCAAATAGCATGGAAATAAAAAGATAGAATGAGATGCGGAATAGGAAACGGTAAAAGTAACTGTGGATAAAACGGTTAATACTGTTACTTTTGTTAAAGACTTAATGACTCAGTGAAAGATAGGTACTCCACATTGTTGTGAATTAAATGAAATAAGCATAAGTCTAGCTGATAATTATAACTGTTAACTAAATAGATAATTGGGAATAATTAAAACATAATTTAATCATTGCTTCTGAAGCCTATTTTTTCTCTTGAATTTGGTGATTTTCGGAGCATTCAATAAGGAATTGATCCTATACGATTATGTCTATCCTTAGTCTTAACTGTCAATCTGATAAACTATCCTGTTTTTTTCCGATTAATCTTACTCTTCGGCACATTTAACCTTTAACTATAAATTCCTGTAATACTAACAAATTTCATTTTTTTAATTTTATGAATATTTTGCTGTTTTAATTCTCAACTAATTGAATGTATAAGTTTGCTTTACTTTTTTTAAGATCGAAGCCAAAATGATTGGCTTTCTTTTATGCTATAGTTTAAACTATGTGTTATTTATCACATCCTTAATCGAACGCTTATACATTATTTATGCAGTAGTTTAAGTTTAGGTTAAAGGGCTATGATCATTTGCAAGTTATGTATTAAGATTAACATTAACATTAAGACATTTATTGTTAAAACTTTTGCTCATACTTATTCTCTTGATTGACCGATTATTATTCTAATTACTACAGCTATATAGAGAAGGGATCAGTTTTTTTGGAGTAAGCGCAAAGGTAAAGCTTTTATTTGTCTTATCGTTTGTTTTTTTAATATTAACAATCTAATTCATTGTAGACCATTCATCATAGAACTATACAAATTGTATGACATCTTACTTTTTTAGTTAAACTATATCTGCTTTTAGTTTTTGACACTATGCTTAAAATGTCTTAAACTGCTCGAGAAGGTGATTAGAATCTTTATTATTCATATTCATTTTCACTGTGCTAAATTCAAATAATAATATAGATTAATCATAATAGATGTTAAATTTGGCTGGCAAATATTTAGTCAATATAAAGAGTTTACTTTGTTATTTGATAATTAGTGAAATAATTATAATCAATTCTATTATTGCAAAATATTTACTTTATTATGGCAAGACAAAATACAAAAACACCTTTTTAATACAAAGAACAACCTCAAAGTTATTTTTGTATTAAAGGAGATTACTGATTTAATTATTATTCGTTTTATACTTCATTATCTTTTCTTTTTTATCAAAATTATTTCCCAAGGCATTACTAATTTATTTAATCTTACATATTAAAATATCACAATTCCTGATGAGTATAACATATTAAAAAATCTCAATTTTTATTTGATCCTTCTTGGATGTTGTTATCTATTTATTTGATGATTCAATTTGAGAGTAATTGTATTTTGAAATTATTCCGACCAAAACAGACAGCTTCAATTTTTTATTAACAACTTGCAAATAAAATGATTAATAACAAGAACAAACGCTATACAATCCTAATCTTTTAGACTTTAACCTCTTTATAGTTGTAGTCTCTTGAAACGTTCAGCAGTTCAAAAACGCTAAATATTGAATTTTGTTTGTTTAATGTGTTAAGTTTTTCAATCTTTATAATTTATTAAACTTTTGTAATGAATCAGAATAAAAATATCTGCTTAGTCATCATTATTCTAAGCGTTTTTGCCAATATTTCCTAAGCTCAACTAGCTAATGGAAAAGCTAAATTTTTTGGTAATATTTTGGGAAATTATGTACCATCAAATTACAATACATATTGGAATCAAGTTACCCTTTAGTGGCTAGGAAAATGGTCATTTGCATAACCATCACAAGGTAATTTCAACTGGACTTTCATTGATGCGAGTTATAATTATGCAAAAACGACTCATAATTATAAGTACAAACAGCATACTTTTGTTTGGGGTCAATCTGTACCTGGATGGGTTGGATCATTATCTGCTAGTGCTCAGCAGCAAGCAGTGGCCAACTGGATGAACGCCTACTGTCAAAGATATCCCTTAACAGATTTTATCGATGTTGTGAATGAACCTTTACATGCTCCTCCAAGTTTCGCAAGTGCCTTAGGAGGAAGTGGAACGACAGGATGGGATTGGGTTGTTTGGTGTTTCCAAACCGCTCGTCAAAAATGTCCTAACGCTAAACTTCTTCTGAATGACTACGATATCGTAAATTCAAAATAAGGAACAAATGCCTATCTAACTATTATAAACATTTTGAAAAATAAAAACTTAATTGATGGAATTGGTATTCAAGGTCATAATCTATAAAATGCCGGTATTATCAACATTAAACAAAATCTTAACCTCTTAGCTGCCACAGGTCTGCCCATTTACGTTTCATAATTGGACTTAAGCTTTTCAAATGACACATAACAGCTCTAGAAGTATAAGCAGATAGTTCCTGTTCTTTATGAACATCCAGCAGTGAACGGAATAACTCTTTGGGGATATCAACAGCAAGATATTTACTCTGGAAATGCTCAATTAATCAATAGTAGCGGTACGTTGAGACCAGCAATGATTTGGCTTCAGCAGTATTTCGCAGGAACTTATCAGCAACCACCTTCTGCAGATTTTACCAGTCAGCAGTCAGGAAGCTCATTAACTTTGGATGCAAGCTTAAGCTACGATAATGATGGAATTATATCATCTTATGCATGGAATTTTGGTGACTCAACTTCAGGTGTTGGAAAAATTGCATCACATACTTATACTGTTTCGGGCTTTTATTCTGTAACACTCACTGTTACAGATAACAGTGGATTGACTTCAAGCATATCCAAAACTGTGACTATAGGAGTTCCTTTAGCCAGCTGTAGATCTAAGTTTGTTGGTAGCACGATAAAATTTCAAACTGTTGACCCATATTTTGACCTATATTGGAACCAAGTGACCCCTTAATATTTAGGGAAATGGACTTCAACAGAACCTAATCAGGGTAGTTGGAGTTGGACTGGCCTAGATAATGCTTACAACTTTGCAAAACAAAAAGGGTTTCCATTCAAATAGCACACTTTTGTGTGGGGATAACAAATTCCATATTGGGTGAGTGGACTTTCTACGGCAAATCAAGCAACTCGAGTATAGACATGGATTTCTACTTACTGTTCATTACATCCAAACACATAATTTATAGATGTAGTAAATGAACCAGTTCACATTACTCCATCTTATAGCAATTCGATTGGTGGGACAGGCACTAGTGGATGGGATTGGGTCATTTGGTCATTTCAAAAAGCAAGAGCCCATTGTCCAAATTCAAAATTGCTGATAAATGACTATGATATTCTCAATAACGCAGCAAATACAAATACTTATCTCACTATAATCAACCTTTTAAAAACTAGTAATTTAATTGACGGTATCGGAGTCCAAGCACATCATCTTTAGACTACCAGTAATTCTTTGATATCTTCTAATTTAGCTCTATTAGCTGCCACAAATCTACCAATTTATGTGTCTTAATTAGACTTAATTATACCTGATGACAATGCTCAACTTGCAAGACTTCAAAGTTTGTTTCCGATTTTATATGAGCATCCCTCAGTCCAAGGAGTCACATTTTAGGGATATTTCAAAGGATGGGCAGCAAGTGGTGCCTAAATGCTTTCCTAGAAAACTACAACTCTTCTTTCGAACCAAGTCCTGTCTACTAGTTGGCAAAATTATACAATTCAAGGAAGTGGAACTATTAGAGTTAGTTTTACCAATGATGGGCAGGGAAATTCCCAAACAATGTATATTGACTATGCCATAATTGATGGTGTCAAATATGAAGCGGAAGATATGCTTATTAACACTGCAGTATGGAACGGATTGCATTGTGGAGGAGAGTATAGTCAAAAAATGGATTGTCCAGGTTATATTCAGTTCCCCTATGCCACTCAGAGCATAACTATTAGGGCTAAGGGACAAAATGGAGCCTAAACTATGAGTATTTCTAGTGTCTCTCTACAAGAAAGACCTTCTCTTCAATGGTTGAAAAACACCTACTTTTCACCAGCAAGTTGCTCAACTTCTCCTATTAGCGCATATTTCACTGTTCAGACAAACAATTTAGATGCTACTTTTAACGGGCTCAGTAGTATTGATACTACAGGCACAATTACTAGCTGGGTGTGGAACTTTGGTGATCAAACTACAGCTGGGACTGGATCAATAGTTTCCCATTCGTATGCATTAAGTGGAACATATCAAGTTACTTTAACAATCACAGATAGCAACTCTCACACATCTACTATAACAAAGCCTGTTACAATTGCTACAAACTCTCCTCCAATTGCAGCTTTCACTTATACTGCACAGGGTTTGACAGTATCTTTTGATGGAACTGGAAGTTCTGATATCGATGGAACTATTTCCTCATACTCCTGGAATTTCAATGATTCACAAAGTGGAACAGGTGCTACAAAAAGTCATACATTTGCAAATCCAGGAACTTACAATGTTACTTTAACTGTTACTGATAATAGTGGAACCATTAGTGATATCAGTCATATATTAACAGTATCTCAAACAGTTAGCAATTTACCTCCAACAGCTGCATTTACAAATACCATAAACTCTCTTTCAGTTAATGTTGATGGAAGCAGTAGTAGTGATTATGATGGTACTATCAGCTCATGGAGTTGGAACTTTGGTGATGGATCTGCTGCTCAAACTGGATCAATTTTATCACATACTTACGCAAATCCTGGAACTTATACCATAACATTGACAGTAACTGACAACTTGGGAGCCACCAATACTGCTTCTAAATCAGTAAATTTGACGTCAACTCCCAGCAATGCTTCCCCTGTTGCTGATTTCACATATTCAGCTAGTTCCTTATTAATCAGTTTCTATGGAGGATCTTCTTACGATACTGATGGAAATATAGTCAGTTGGTCTTGGAGTTTCGGAGATGGACAAACATCAGCAGGAACAAACGCAAACCATTTGTATGCTTTTCCAGGAGGCTCTTTCCAAGTAACTTTAACAGTGACAGACAATAAAAATGCACAAACATCAGTTACTAAAACAATACAAGTAACAGATCAGGTTCCAATAGTTAGTTTCACTTACACAATAGGCTCAAACAATTTAGTATCATTTTATTCTTCTGCTTCAGATCCTGATGGTAGCATTGCATCTTACAGTTGGAACTTTGGCGATGGTCAAATCTCCGGGGGAACAAATGCTAATCATCAATATGTTTTACCAAGAGTTTACACAGTGAAACTATTAGTTACAGACAATTACGGAGGAGTTGGAACATCTCAACAAGACATAACTATTCAAGGTGGATTAAACGTGCCGAATATTCCTCCAGTTTCTCAGTTTACATTCAGCATTAATAATTACATCGTTTTATTCACATCTTCAAGTTATGATTCTGATGGAAGTATTTCAAGTTATTTATGGAATTTCGGAGACGGACAAACTAGTATCAGTATAGGACCATTGACCCATCAATATTTAGTTGCCCAAGTTTATATAGTTCAGCTAATTGTCACAGACAATAACGGAGCAACTACAACAAGTTCACAATCGATCACAATCGGAAGTTCTGGGCAGACTAATAAGGCTCCAATTGCTGCATTTACTTATTGGACATAGCCGGCAATTGGTCATTTCAATGGAGGTTCTAGTTATGATATGGATGGATCAATATCAACTTATGCTTGGCAATTCGGAGATGGTACTACAGGCTCAGGATTATCGCCTAATCATACTTATGCAACTGTTGGAACATTCACTGTCACTCTTACTGTCACTGATAACCAAGGCGCCACTGCTACCACTTCTAAACAAGTATATATCGCAAATCCACCAATTAATGTGCATGTTTAGAGTATTACTTCCTTTACCACACAAGTTGGTAATAAATTAAAGGCTTCAGCTACGGTCTTGATTCTGGATAATAGAGGAATTCCAGCTGCGGGAGTCACTGTTCAAGCTCAGATAACTGGAACATGGAATTATTAATCTATTAATAGTGTAACTGGAAGCAATGGAATTGCAACTATTACAAGTTCAAAACTAAAAAGTGCCCCAGTTAGTTTCCAAGTTTGTGTGAACAACCTACAACCAAGTGGAGGCCTATGGTATAACTCTACAGCAAATGTGGTGAAATGTGCATGATTGAGTATAGTAAACTGAAACAGAAAGAGTTGAGTGATTAATTAATTAATTAATTTATACTTATTTAAAAAATTATTGTGAATCGAAAGAAGTATAATCTAAGAAATATTGCAACTTTTCTATTTAATATAGAGCCGATTAGTTAAACTTAAATCGATTAAAACTTGACATTTATTGCTTGAAAGAAATTGTTTGTTTACTAATCATAAATAAAATAAATAAGGCTCTTCAATTTAAATTTAAACTTCACAATACACAACATATAAAATCATATTTAGTAAAGCTATAAGCTACATCTGGTTATATCATTTACATTACATTGTTAGAATTAATCGCAAATACATTTCACACTCCAGATGAACTCAGACAGAAATCAGCCTTTAATTAAATAATAATAGATCATCATTTATCCAAGTACTTTTGAATTTATTCAGGCATTAGCGAAGAAGAAGCAAACAAAAAAAATCCAGCTTACAATACCAAAGACTATCGACAACATATTCCAAACAATCAATATGGTTATCAAAATCAACCCTATCACAATCAGCACAATCAATACAATCAATACGGAAACCAGAACTATCCGAACAGCCAAAACTTTCAAAGCAATCGAGGAGCAAATCAACCAAACTACAATAACATACCACAAAACTACCAAAATCAAGGATATAATCCTAATTATATTCAAAATAATGGACAAGTCCCTGTATTTATCAACCAACAGGAATTTCCAAGAATAAACTCAGGTAACTTAGCTTATGATATAGAAAGAATTTTGATTGTTCAAGACCATTCAAGTATGGCATGTAAGATGTGTGGCTATAATGGTCCTAGCAATTGGAGGCAATCCGCCGGATGTGCCACATATTCATGGTGTGTATGCCTGTTCTGTTTTACCGGAATCCTTGGTTTTTGGATCCCATTTTGCATTGATGGTTGTTACGATACAGAAGTAATGTGTTCAAGGTGCGGCTTCATGAAAGGTGTCGTTCCTGCGGATTGTTGTTGAGTCAGGCATACATGCACATGTCTCAAGTTTGTTGTTGATTGCAGTTTTGATAATTACTGTAGGAAGCAGTAGAGATAGAAGAAAAATGATAGAAATTAAGTATATTAATGCTCAAATGATGAAATTGTCATAAATATTTTCTATAAAACTATGAACTTTAATGTTAATAAATTAAATAAAAAGGATTGAAATCTAAATTATTATTTTAGGGTAATAATAACTTGTTCAAATGAGAGTTATCTCCAATATTTTCAATATTCAAACAAAATACTGCTTATCTCATTCAAAGGCTAATTCACCATTAATATTGACAAACTTCATGATAAAATAAAAACCATTTCCAAAGTCTTTGAAATGTTACAGTATGATTCAAAAGAGTATTACATTTCAATTTTCTGTGATTTAGGATGATAATAATCAGAATAATCATATCGCTCACATGCCTTCAAAGCAGAAAAAAATAAAAAGTCAATTATAAGAAATCCCAATTCTCAAATAAATTATGTAGATAGCTAAATAAAGCGATTTACACAGTATTTATAAAAAATTTCCTTTTATGAGCAAATAACATCGATAAATTGCTCTAAGATATCTATTATCAACAATTTATACAGGAAAAATACCATTTAAAGTAATATAGCAGGCTCCTATGCAAATCTTACTAAAATAATTTAGTCACTTGAAGGCTGAAACTTAACTCTTTTTGATTAATATTTACTTAACTCAGTTAAAAGCTAAAATTAAATAAACATCAACTTCAACTTCAAAAAACTAACAAAATGTCTAAAATAAAAACTCGTCTTCCTCTCTAAACAAAAACCAAAACGATAAATACTATAATGATAAAATTAATGACTTGTTTTATAATTGTTTCAGTAATACATTGAAATAAATTTCCCAATAACATGTGGATCGTACAAAAGCAGTCTTATATAAACACTTTGCTGAGTATAATTTCTAATTTTTATTTAACCCGTCTGTAAATGCCTCTGATTAAAACTCTGCATAATTTAAATAGAATTACAGTTTGCTAAAAAAGTCAAAGGATTTTTTAATATAATCTTTAATTTTCCATAAACAACTAATCTTATCCTAATACAAAAGACTATCGGATAAATAGATCACACAACTTCAGGAAAATGATAAGGAAAGATATCTAATAAAAATGAATGCGATAAAATAGAATATAAGAAGGCTCATATAGTCGATGAGTGAGTGTCTTTATGCATCAATTATGATAGCTACCAAGTAGTATAAGTGGACAAATAATGTATAGAAGTTCAATTAAGATAAATTTTAGGTTTCAGGACTAATTTAAAGTTATATTTCCTTGTATTCGATATTTTCAGGTACAGATACTTTAAATCAGGCATTAAACCTTTGTCCAAATTGTATTTTAAACTCAGGGCTATGGCTGTGGACTGCAAGGCAACAGCTTTTGCGTCTATGATAAACACTCCAAAACACTAATTAAAAGTCAGTCAATTGAAACTTAAATTCAAAGACACTTTATTGTAGAATAAAATGATATACAAATAATGCTAAGATTACTTGCCCTAAATATCTTAAAATTTTGATCGATTAAAATAGCTATCAACAGTTATGTTAAGTAAAAAATATCTAATTAAGCTCTAAAATACAAGATTGGAAAGAGTCAGCACCAAAGCTCATAAGTAATGAGAAAATAACTGGCATTGGTTGTGCATTCGATCTTATAAAAAGTAAATCCTTAGTGGAAAAAACCGACACAGATATATCTATTAAAACTATTAAAGGAAATCCTTAAACGAGAAGAGAACATGGAGAATCAAGTCCTTTGATTTAACTATTTATTTGCAGTTTGATTTCTTGTATATTTATATTGATTTAATTTAATTAAAAACATACTAAATATTATTCTGTTTTTTGCAAGCGCAAACACAAAAAAGAACATGACATTCATTCATTCGATAGGTCGAATTAAATAATAAATGTTCGCTTTATGACTATTAGGTAGTGAATATAAACTAAACATAAACATAGGCACGCATGCTAATTTAAAATTAAGATAATCAGGCTTGTTTTTTCAAATCAAGGAAGGTAACTTTAATCGTTGATTTTCATTTAACTATGCCCATTTATTCTTTGTTTCATTGACTTTTCACTTATTATTATTTGTCAACATTAACTTTTGGAGCTTCTTCATCTTTTTAAGTAGACCCCGGATCATTCTGAGGCTTGTTTTTAAAGATGTTACCACTTACAACAGCTGAATATTTATTAAATAAATTACAATGGTAAAGTAGTTATATTCTGTCCCCGAACACCATCGACAGTATTTTTACAAAGAAGAGGACTAAGGCCATAGGAACCAGCCAGCAAGACATTCATACCATGTTAAATTTGTTAAGTTTCTATAAATATTATATCAATTATAATATTTACAATTATTACAATTATTAATGTGTCAGCTTCAATTATTGATCAAGTTAAGTTATTTATTAAAGAATTTTCATTTATATATTTTTCCATAACTTTCATTTTAAATTATTTATTTAGAAATCTACTTTTGTTTGTATGGAACAAATACAGCCTCACCCGCTCAACTCAGTATCAGATATATTTAAAGAAAATCTATCCAAGAAGTAAAATTAATCTCATGGACATTAGATAACACACACCATAAACAAAGCACATTTTCCAGCGTAAATCAATGTCAATATATCTATTTCTCATAATCATATTAGTAATGATCGTCTCAACATTTCAAAATACGGTATATAATATTTTTCTGTTTTTTACTTAACAATCCGATCAAAAAATAGTTTATACAGTAGGCTCATTGCTAACTATGACAATAATATCGTTGGGAATAAGCAAATATTTTTGTGAATTAAGCTAATTGCTTTCATTATATTTTCTATTGGACTCAATTGCAATTTCATATGCCGTTGGAATTATTGGATTTATTGGATTAACTGCTTCTTTATAAAGCACAAGTCTACTATATGCAAGATTGATGCAATTTTTAGTTCCTATTTGTCTTTTCATATTATCTGGAACTGTTCGTATTGTTATAAAACATGCCAATTTTAAGCATTGGCAAAACATCGTATTCAAAATAGTGATATTTACTGATGGAATGTGTTATTTCATGATCGGAGTCTTTATAATGTACTATAA
>DYPS01000153.1 GCA_020719775.1 Desulfosporosinus sp.
GAGCGTCACATTCACCGATGTGCAACTTACTTCTGCGACTGCTCTTTAATTAAAGATGGTTCAACTCTATTTTCAAAAGGAAATCATATGAGTTTTGGTGTGATTTTACTTGTTTTAATCGTCGCGTTAAATGGATCTCCAACAACAGCTCGCAACGATAGAAGATACAATTCAAAACGCAAGACGTTATTACAATGCAATCGTGAGAGATTATAATGCCAAAATTGCATCATTTCCAGATCTATTTATCGCACAGAAGTTCAATTTCACTGCTCGTTCTTATTTTGAATTAGAGGATTCAGAAGCACTGGTGACTGATTGTTTGGCTGACACTCTTTGTAGTGCTAACGAGTGAGCCTGTTTATAGTGATAGCCTCGTTTACCAGTGTTGCGTTGTATCTCTTTGGAGATTGTCCCTTGGGTTCTATGCAAAGCTTTAGCAATTGCATTGATAGAGGTCTCTTTTTTGAGTTCAATAGCAATATAATGTCTCTTTTTAAGACTTAGATGTTTGTAATTGGCGAATAATCCCTTAAACTTTAGTAGTTGACTGTTTATTGTATCTAGGTCTTGATTGGAACCCAATTGATACTACAACATAATCAACTCATTTAACTAATTTGTTTTAGGGGTATTCGCTTATGATGCGAATTCGCCGATTAAAACAATAGAAGATAAACTCAATAATAGACCAAGAAAATCTCTGGGTTGGAGAACACCAAATGAGGTATTTTTTGGGATAGAAATTGCAGCATAAAAGTTGAAAAAAAGGTAAAAATTGGTATGATTTTTAGGTAAAAAATTGTACTTTGGATTTAAATTTTGGAATTAATTAACAGTCGATTGATACTATTCGGTCTTGCAGATTAAGTTAATTTAACGAATAGTTCATTTAAACCTATTCTCTCAGCATCACTAAGTTTTGAGAAAAAACCTCTATCCACACTCTCTACGATTTGTACCGCTTGAATTGCTATTTCTTTTCCTTGCTTGGTTAGAGTGATACTCTTAGCTCTTGTATCTATCTCATTTTCAAATCTCCCCACAAACCCCTGAATCACAAGGTTTTTTAGGCTTTTTGATACAGTCATTTTGTCAAGTTTTGTGTGGTTGATGATGGTTGTTTGTGTTGGCTCAATTTGTTGCTCATCAAACCAAAGCAACGAAGCCAAAATCACAAATGCCGAATGGCTAAGTTCGACACTTTCAAGTGCTTTTTTTATCTCTCTTTGCCAAAGTATAGTTACTTGCCAAAGCAAGAAGCCACTGCTATCATCTGGCTTTTTTACACTAAAATTACTCTGTTTTTCCATTTTTTACCAACTCTACTATGCTATCTAGATCATCTTCCATTTTGTCTGCGACTTTTTGTGCGACCAATTTTTTCCACAAAAACGATAACATTCCATCTATTTTGATGGTTGCTGTGAGTGTGATTTTACCATTTTCTTGTGTGATTTCGTGGATACCATACATTTTGGCTAATGGAAATTTGGTCATATCGGTAAAGCTTTTATCTGTTGTGACTTCTGTGAGTTTGAGACTAACTTCACGACCTTCAGGAAGCCTCAACACAAAGCTACTTCCCACCACAAAATCCCCTTCCAATCTTGCGTACTTGATACCGTGATTGAACTTGTGCCAGTTGTTGACATCTGCCCACACGGAAAATACCTCTTTTGCACTCACACCTTCTACTGTTTTTGAAATACTACCTACGGTTTGCACTGATATTCTCCTTGATTTGATTTAAAATATTTTCATTTACCATTTGAGTGGCGATGAGTAAAAAATCTTTTTCGTTGATTTCTACATGCCCAAAACGAAATGGATAGCCCCATTGCTTTTTATTTTGAATAAATGAGAGTTCGGCGATAAGTGGAACTATCGGATATTCTAAACATTCAAAAAAGCTAACATCTTTTCTATATGGAAAAAATCCCTCAAACATCTCTACTTGATACACCACATCATCGCTTATCTCTCCAATAACTGTGAACATTTGATATGGCAACTTATCTTGCATCTGCTTTTTGGATGAATAGTAGATGATAAAATCACTTTTTTTCATCCGTTTCAGTGGAGCTGATTTACCATGACATAGTTGGCAAAATCCACCTTTTTCCCCTATCTTGACATGCTCTTGTGAAGCTACTCCAATCCAGAATTTCATTTCAAAGCCTTTAGTAAATTAAAATATAATATGCAAGTTTATTATATTTTAATTTAAAAGTTGATACTTTAATAAGAGATATTTTCCTAAAGCAGTTATAACAATATTAAGTGGCTTATTGTCAAGTTTCACCACGTTATAGTTGCCTAGTTTCATAAATACAAGCGATAGACAAACAACAATCAAGTAAAATC
>DYPS01000074.1 GCA_020719775.1 Desulfosporosinus sp.
TTCCATCATTGCAAGATCACCAGCCTCTATTGTTTTGAAATAAGCTTGAGTTTTTGCCTATGAACTAATCATATCTACTCTGTACTATTTATCAATATATTATCAATCATCTTAATCTTAAAGCAACAAATATTCCAAAATTAATTCATAGTTAATTATCAACAAAATACACTAATTATTATTGGTAATTCATAGAGAAAGCATTTAATGTTGAAACTCTCAAAGTAATAAAAACCAAACATAAAAGTATTTTTTGTCTTGAAAAATATTAAATACTTTTTGACACTCATTTTAATATTATTGACTATCTTCGAATTTAATATAAAAACATCTCCAAATCACATCAACTATTACTCAAATTGGACTTCACACCAATAGTTTTCACTCAACTATATTCTCAATGTTGTTTGTAGTATTAATACGATCTGTTGTAAAAGTTTAAATAGCGATTATTTCTTATTGATCAATCGTTCATACTTCCTAAGCTACAATTCTTCTCTGCACACCGCGAGCGGGAGGAATGAAGTCAGTGTAAACGCAATTGTAGAGTGAGGGATACATCAACCACACAGCTGAATAGTTTGAGACTTACCCCATAGAACTCCAGGAATGGCGAAGGGGCCAAACATTTGACTGTTGAAAGTATATTTCTCGAACTTCAACTTGTAGAAAGAAGACAAATACATTTTTTGATATTAATATATTTAATGACTGAAAATAAATTAAATCATTCACCACTATAAAATACAAACAAACACACATACCTCAACCATATCCATATCTTCATTTATTTTTATTCTCCAGCAAAACTTATGATCATTTGAGTCTGATATTTATTTTGAATAAGATATACAACAAGATAGCAGATCAATAAAATATCAAAGACTTTCACGGGCTGTAAGATTTTAATACAAAAATCGCTGAACCCTCAAATGTTCCATAATATTTTATCTTCTCACTTTCTTAGAGATCAAAATCATCATTATTGCCTAACTCTTCAAAAAATGCCTCATGAGTATTCTAGAAACAAAACAATAGAAAGTCTGCTCCTAAAAATCAAATTCATCAAAATTAATCTAACCAGGCTCACAAATTAAATTAAGAGCGTCCTCATTCACATAGTTGTTTATCTTCACCCTTAACATTTTATGGAAAATGTAAAAACGAGTTAGGTTGTAGCTATCATTACGGTTATTAACATCGAATATTTTTTTGGATAAATGCACTGACTTAAATCTTTTTTGCACGAAAGCCAATATGTGATGGACAGTGTTTGGGATTAAATTTCGATCTTACTTTTGCCGAATTATTTTTCCTTTTTTTTATTTTTTGCTTCTCTTATAAGGCCTATAGTCATCGTCACCCCGCCCCTTAATAATAACTTTTTTGTTCTTTTCTTTGTTGATTGAATTCTTAACCTTTTCCAACGTTTCAGACTGTTACTGAGGTTTATCATATATATAACAAGGAGAAGTGGCAGCTTCAACCTTCGGCTTATCTTAATTTGGTATCTATTCTTCTCTCTGCTGAGTTTGAGGATAGAATAAGTCATAATGTTGAGCTAATGAATTTTCAAAAGGATCTGAAGTATTGTTGTGACTCATAAAGGGGTAGTTGAACTGAATTTGATAGATATTTACCATTTTGGGTGAGTTTGTATTGATGTTAACTAATATTATTATCATTAGTTACCCTTTGAGCTAAATAGCAATTTTTTGCCAACATCAATTTTGCGTTTATGTAAAAAAATAATGCCAATAATTAATCAATGAGCAAGCGTACTTCACTGTCCAGACCTTTTTGAGAAACAAAATGTTGATTTTGAGAGAGGAAAGAAATTATAAAAAATAAAATAGTTATGAACTCAAATTATTGGCATTTATTCTTAGTTTATGATGAAATTTATTGAGGAAATTTAACAAAAAAGCAGATGAAATATTATAATTTGTTTGAGGTTGAAAACTATGAAATGAAAATTCCCGAAACCATTACATTTGATGCAAATAATCAATTGATGGCGAAAAAAGAACAGAAACAGCTATTTTGATGAACTATTAACTTTTCCAAAACAAAAATAAAATAGAGCATACACTAATCGATTTAACTCAAAAATATTCCAATATAAATCAAAAAAAAATTCCATAATAATTTAAAATTTGCATTTGTGATAAGATATGGCTTCTTCATATGTTTTAATTGATAATAATTGATACAAAAACACTGAGTATTAATGATTTTCGATTATATTTTGCTTTTGTTTATTCATTATAAGCAATAGGATGACGGTATATAAAATAATCAAATATGTTTAAAGTCTCCAACACTCAACTATTCTCCAAAAACTGATATTTACTTTGAAGTTAATATTTAAATAACTCAACTTATTTTGATTTACTAATGTCAATTTTAGAATTTATATAAATTATCAAACTTGACTTTTAACATCCAAAAATCAATTTATCTGAGCTTCCATATTCCTCTTATGAATTCTCTCATTAGGAGAAAATAGTTCTAATTCAGTTTGAAAATCAATGATTGTATCATGTCATATTTGCCTTTATCTTATTTTACATTTTTATTATTGCACTAAATGAACTATATTGGAACTGTTTTCGATTTAAAATTGAAAAATATAACGACAAATTAAATTTAAGTGTTATGTGTAAATTCAATATGAATATAGATTTAATTATCATAAAAGTATTTAAATATTTTTTTAATTCTACTTCAAAAGAAAACAGGATTTATTATCATTAAATCTTAATTTTAATTATTATTCTATTATTTGGTTTAAATCTATTGGCATTAAAATTATTTTTTCCTGAAAAACATTTGGCTTTTTCATCAATTCAATTTTTATATTTTTTTAACAATACTTTTTCCTAATGAATCTAAATTCAGTTTGTGTCTCTTGAGCTTTCCCCCCAAAACACTCATAGTCTTACTCAATTAATATTTCTTTTATTGAAGTTAAATAAAGGCATTGAATGTTTGGTGATCATAAATAAGAACCATTTTCAGGTCGAAAAAAGAGCAACTCTTTAAAATAAAGCATCCTAATGACTAAAATGACGAGCCAATAGCAAAAATTGTCAAATCTAAGTTTTCTTGATCTGTCCATCAGAACTAAAAAGTCAGTTTAAAAAAGACTCACTATCGATAGTGTTCTATAGTACATTCTAAACGCAATAGATAAGATCTACACCAATGATGTCATAGGATTTCGATGGGCTTTGCGCTCATATTTCGAAGTCAAACAAGCAAAGCTTAAACCAAAAATTCAATAAAGATTAGCTCTTCAAACATATTTATAAGAATCTCTTCTTTACAAAAATTTTCCGTAAATAGAAATAGAGATTTAATCAGAATGGAACAAAAATTTAGTATTTTCCTGCGTTAATAAATTATGGGTGTAAAGAATGTTAACTCATTAATTCAAAACAGTCGAAGAGTTTGTCCAACAGTATGAATGTCAACGCAATCTGATTACCAATATCAGTTACTTTTATTTTCTAACATCTTTGAGAATTCTGAACAATAAGAACAGCAATACTTTTAACAGCATTTATGAAAGTTGCTCACATAATATCATTGATTCAACACACAAGTGGAATGATCTATACGAAACTAAACTCATCGGGCTACTTATGAACAAAAAAATTGTTAATTAAGAAGAAATTAACTTTGGATTCAATCTCAGAACTCTTAATATCAATGAACAGTATATAGATATTGAGGAAAAAGATAATCAACTGCCTGAAACTACCGACAAAATTATTAAATTTTCATAATAAAAGAGTATCAAAAAGAAAATATTATTACTCAAATAATTTAGAGCCAGCTTTTTAAAATAAATTTAAGCTAATCGATAACAAATAAGCAAGAAAAAGCATTTCAATAAAATAGCAATTCTATAAAAAGATGACATAATTGGATGCATAATTTATTGTATAATCAAAGGTCAACCTGTTAGACTATAATCAAGCTTAAAAGCATTGAATTTATTACTTGGTAAAAAAAGTTAACTTTTGACTCAAAAAGGAGTAGATTGTTATAGGGCAGATTTATAAAGCGCAGTGCAGTATTTGTGCGAGTAAAGTCTTAATTCTCCACTTATAATGATTCCTGCATCTTCATTGCCGAAAAACTAAATACAAGTTTGAAAATAATGTAGAATTAATGATATCTTTTTTATATTTTTATACAAAAAATAAAAGAATTATTAAAAATAGCTGAAATTAAAAATAAACAAACGAATTAGTCATTCTTAAGGATAAACGATGCAATCTGAAATCAAACTCATTCTGCTCTGACTTTTTTGAATTTTTTAACTTCTTCCTTTTTCTCAAATGATGGAACACATTTCCCTTCTAATCCTTCTTGCACATCTTGCCCAAATCCCTAAATTCCTCCATTTAACAAATACAAATTATCATAACCTTTCTCATGCAATTGATTTACATACTAAATTCCTCTTTTTTCATCAAAATGATAAACAACTATAATTTTTCCTTCCTTATTCTTATAGGCGTACAATTGTGGCAATATTTTATCTCTTTTGATGTGAGTTCCTGGAAAATTAAGAGCCTATCTAATATGATACTGTTCATATTCTTCTGGTTCACGAAGGTCAATAAGCAAAAAATCAGTATCAACTCCAACTGGTAATTGTTAGGTCTTAATTGTGACTGAAGTAAGATTAGAAGTTTGACTACGTGCATCTTATTCAGGTTTATTCCAGTTATAGATTGATTATGTTTTTTCTTCTTGGTTGATCAATTTCCATAGAGTGGTTGGTTTTATTCTACGGAAGAGTTATCCCTTCTTCTTTGACGCTTCTTTGTTGCCTAAGTCAAATAGAATGTACTTATGAATTCCACATCTTTGACTGTGAAACCTGTCTTACCCGCTAGTTTCGATTCGACATGATCGTACTTGCCCGTTTTATGAACTTTAACATCCAAGACTGAGGGCTTACCAACCTGGTAACCTATTGGTCGCTTATCCATTCGTTTAAACTATAATATTGTTATAACTCAAAATCATATAACGACCATCAAAACATCACCATCTATAAGCATCAGTCTTAATTTCATGAATATCAGGAAACGAAAAGATTAAAAATTATGAGTATCACTATGCTGCTACATCTACTTACAATTAGAAAGGGTGACAGTTAAAGATATCGCTTTGTAATTGTAAGACTCTATTGTGAAGCTCATTCTATGATTGCTTGTTGATATCGTGCTATTCGTATAACTCAGTTATCTCTCTTCTAACTCTCATTTTTCTTTAACTTTCATTGGTTTCATTTTTTTTTAATAAATTTTTTAGTTTTTAAAATCCTTTCAATCCTTACTATTCGCTTTGCTTAAGACTGTTAATTATATTATACTTCATTATGTTTAGCTGAGCTCTAATACACTTGACTTCATGCTGTTGAGAACTAAGTTACTTCTCAGTTTTAGCAATTTATTTCTAAATAAACCAACAATTACTGAAAGATAAGTATAGGGTCTATTGAAAGGATCCAATAATGTAAATTCAGTTTAATCTTCTTTCACAAAATCGACATCATAGTTACTAAATTTAATTTTACTTTGAAGCTGTATCAACCCATCATCCTACTTAATTTTCCTTTCAGAATGCAGTAATGAATGGAATGTTTACATATAACTATGTCTTTAAGGATTATCCCTTGGCTGCTGACTACTGTAAGATTTAAGATCAAGGGTTTGAGTTTTGTAAAATGTTGTTTCGAGAGGCTTTCTTTTGATACGAAATTGATTGGGTTAATCGGGATCGGCAGTACGACTGTCCTTACGTATGGTACTGTAGCGAACTGAACGATAAGATGAATTTTGACGAGGTCGACCTTCAAACATTACAGAAATAAATAAAATTAACACAGATATTGGACTCACCTTAATTCAAAAATAGAAGCAAAAAGATAACAAAAATGAAGTAAAAAAGTTACTAATTCAGAAAAAAGATTACATTCAATATGTTATTGAAAGACTTGTTTCTTTATCTTTTGGAATATTCGTTGTAAAAAAAAATGAAAAAAAAAAAATGCAATACAAACTTAAAACTATATTTTCAAAGCTGAAGATACTGAGACTCACATATTTTTTATTTGTATATGATACTATATTTCAATAGCCATTTTTCAAGAAATCCATATTCCCGATGACCCCAACCAATCCACCATAATAAGAGTGATAATTTGTATTTATTGATGATCACTTCAATCAGAGAAGTAGAAGAAGTCATGAGCAGCATTATCATACAATCTCATATGATAGCAACCAACTAAATAAAAACAAAATTACATATGAAATACACGAATCCAGGTAGCCACATAACTCTAAATCCATTGCGATATAGTGAACCAACCAAATAACGATCAACGAAGTATCTCTTGAAACCTCCATACATGAAATGGAAATTCAATTGCTGGTTTGATGTTGATCTAGAATGGATGATGCAACCCTTAATTAATTAGAATTTACTCTTTCGTAGTCAATTGCGTCGTGATAGTCGGAGTTGGGACTGTTACGAGATCCCTTGATGAGTCTTTCCTCGTTGGCTCTGTAGTGCTTGAGACCGGCTCTGAAAAGTTTGGTTTCAGTTGATTGGAAATCACTAAGATTAATGATAAGATACGCAACGTAGTGGAGACCTCCTCCCTTAATATTACGCAACTCGTCTGCCATTGTGTTGATTAATTAAAAATAATATCAAATAAAAGAAGCAGCATAACTCCAATTAAAACTTAAAATATAACGTGGGTCAAGTTATTGACTATTATGAGATGTATTTGCTGATATTCCAAAATATTGAAAATTAAAAATTATCATTACTCTTATTGAAAACAAGTAAAAAAATATAAAATAACATTATGATATTTATTTACAACCATATTTGAATGTTTTACATATCAATTGATTTAAAACTGATCAAAAACAAGACCCTTTCAGTTATTTTAAATTTTAATAAAAATAATTATTGATCCAGTTTTATTCCTTCGACAGTCACATCAATACCCTCATTACGATTAAAAATGTCTAAAATTATGAAAACTAAAAAAAGAAATTGCTACATTTCATTTTGATTCCTCTTTATAATACAGTAAGAAAAGATAAGTTGGGATGGTTTTGACCAACACCCAGAAAACACAGCTTAACCGAGATGTTCTAGAGTATCTCGCCAACAACAGCTACTCACGCACAGCCGAACAGTTCGCATAGGAAACCGGAGCCTCACTCGTCGATGTTGACCCCGAAGGCAACAAACTATAGCTAAAATGGAAATCAATACTCTCCTTACAAAAGAAAATCACCAATTTGGAAGAACAAGTCAAAAATCTTCAATAAGAGGTCGATAAAGGACCTGTCAAGAAAGGGCAGAAAGACGTGAATTTCGAAGATTTGTATATTCCCAAGACACCAGCTAAATTCGAACTGAAAGGACACAAGAGTAGCATCACCGCACTCGCTTTTCATCCACAATATACTCAGCTCGCAACTTCATCCTAAGACGGCACCATAAAAATATGGGAGTTCGAGACAGGAGACTTTGAGCGCACTCTCAAAGGACACACCAGTACCTTAACAATAACGCAGATCCCGTTAATAATGTCAACTACGATACTCAAGGAAGATACCTTGCATCATGCTCATCAGATCTAACAATTAAGCTATGGGATCTCAACAACGACTACCAATGCTTCAAGACACTCTTTGGACACAATCATAACGTTTCTTATGTAAACTTCACCCTAGAAGGAGATCAAGTACTTTCCTGTTCAAGAGACAAAACAATAAAATTATGGTAAGTAAGCACAGGATATTGCAAGCGAACATATACTGGACATGAAGGATGGGTACGTAGAATGGCTATCGCAAAAGATGGACAGACATTTTTTACAGGTTCAGATGATCAAAGTGTTATACTTTGGAATATAAGCAAAGAAGCTCCAGTCATAAGATTTTTTGCCCATGACAATGTCATCGAAACTCTTCTCTTGATTTAAGGAGAAGCCAGCGCCAAATTAATGAACGCATAATTTTTAAAACATAAATTTACTCCTGAAGCAAGAATGAATGCCCTCAAACAACTTAGCGCACAAGGTGCATAAGGCGTGAACAACTATTTCCAAAATTTCTTATTAACAGGAGGAAGAGACAAACTAATAAAATTATTCATAGCACAAACAGGCTAGCTCTTACACACCTTCTACGGTCATGATAACTGGGTTCGTTCTTTATCTCTTCACTCATCAGGTAAATACTTATACTCTGCCTCTGATGATAAGACCATTCGTATTTGGGACTTAAATTTTGGTAAATAAAAAAAGAAGATCGATGCTCATGATCACTTCATTTCGACTGTTAAGTTTAATCCGAAATATGGAGTCATTGGATCTGCAGGTAACGATATGGTGCTTAAAATTTGGCATCTCAAATGATTGTATGTCTTTTTAATTCTGTAGGACAAGTGTTGATTCCATTAACCATTTTCATAAATTAACAATTCATTGAATCCGAATAAATAAACATTCAAAAAAAGAATAAATAAACATTCAAAAACATTTTGCCTTCAAAATACAAAATTGACGCAATTTAACCTCAAAACCCAGTATTTCCCATAAATTTAAAAGGTAACATACATCGAATCATATGTTCCCCGAAAGGTATATGATAAAAAATGTTTTAGATTTACTATTTCTGAGCGAATAAGTTAATGTAATTAAACCATACCATTTCAATATTTGTGTATTGGTATATTTTTGATCATTGTTTTTTGTCAAATTTGTTTTTAGTCTTTACCCATGCATCGACGTGTTTATGAATGCAAGTAGTAACATCTTGAACTTCTCGAGAACCGAAAATTTTGAAAGGACCTGCTTTCTCACGAACCTGTTGGAGACAAAGGGCGAAAACTTTAGATTAGATTCCCCATTGATCAAAATGTTCAACTGAATCGAGAATTACTTTATTTTTGGGGTTCAGGGTAGATGCCTTGAAGGCATCAGCAGAGACACCCAATGATTTAGCGTAGAAGGCAGTGGCGGCAGGAATATCCCAGTCTGACATCTCTTTCTGAATTATTAATATTTTATCAACTTGCACAACTCCATTAAATTACCAAACACACCGGGAAATCAAATTAAATCATGCCAAAAATATCCAAACTCACAAATCAACCTCATTCCATTTCATAAACCCCCACAAATAAAAATAACACCAATCAATTATCTATTTATTTATAAATCAATAATTTACTTTCGATATGATCTAGCTGGGTAAATCATAAGAATTGTATCTTCCAAGATGATTTATATTCTTAGATAAAATTCAAATATAATAATTTTATCGTTACTTTTTCAAATTTATGAGAGGCAGTCCAATTAGCAACCTACGACAAAGACCCGACTATACCACCTCGCCCTATGAAAGCAATCCAAGACCATCAAGTCCTCGAACTGGTCAAAATTCACCAAATCGACAGTCTGCTTTTCAACCTTCAAATGAAGGATAATTCTGGCGTCAAAAATCTCGTCAATTGGAGTCAGAACTTATGGCTGTCAATGAATAACTGCTATTTCAAATCCGCAAAAATGAAAAGATCGATGATCTCGAAGAAAAAATTGAACTTCTTTTAGCACAAAATACTCATTTTGTTGACTAAAATTAAAACTTAATCAGATTGGTGCAGCAAAAAAACGGAGAGATTGAAGTATGGAAGAGAAAATTCGATACAGAATACAGCAACTCAAATCTGGCTGAAGCAGAAAAACGTAAGGTGTTTGATCACCTCAATATTAAGGATCAAGAACATCAGATTCAAATTGAAAAATTACTGGCCTAAGTAATGCTTTAACTATTTAGATCACTCGTCTGCAAGATTAAGCAGTTGAGGCGGACAATTTGAAAAAATTAGAAATTCATAGAATTAAAAATCAGTATGAAAGCGAGTCAATTGCTCAAATTCAAAATTTAAGAAGATCCCAGAATGGCAATGCAGAGATTCAATAACTGAATATTAGAAAATTGAAAGATACAATTGAAGAGAAATAATTTTAAATTTAGAATTTGAATCGTCAAATTAGACTGAAAAATTAAGAATTGAAGGCTGAAGCCAGTTATAGTAAGAATGAACTCAAAAAACTCGAAGAGCAGAAAGCACATGAACTAGATTTAGTCAAAGCTGAATTTGAAAATGTGAAGAATAATCTTGTTAGAGCTCATAAAAAAAATGAAGAATAGTTGAAAAATTTACATTAAACTAAAGTAAAAAGACTTACTTATGAAATTGAAGAAAAAAAACATTAAATTTAGGAGGGAAACAACAGATTGAAAAGAACTGGAAAAGAAGGATAATCAGAAATTGCGAGATTAATCAATTAAAATGGCAATTTGAGAAACGAACTTAAGGATAATGACAATAAAAATCGCCAAAGAATAGAAGAGTTGACTGCCTATTACGACTCGCAGTTTGAAAAGGAAAGAGAAACTAGTCAACAACGAGAATAAAATCAAAAAATATTTTATTAAAATTAAATTGCTATACTGCAAGATGTTATTGTAGCAAAAGAAGCTGAAATTCAAAGAATTTTAGACATAAATAGTTCTTTAAAGCAAGCAGAAGACAAGCGACTTCATCTAATTAAGGAAAATAATTTCGAACTGAAATCTAAAATATCATAAATTGTTGCTCATTACGAAAGATAAATTGAACTAACAAAAATCAAAGTAGCTGAGTTATATGAAACAGATTTATAAAGCTTAAGGAGCCAATTAAAAAATAGTTATGCTAATCATACACTCTAAGTTTAAAACCTCCGCAATCAGTTAAGCGAAACTCGCTAAAAACTGGCTAATTAAGTCCAAGATCGTTTGGATCTTCGCAAAGAGTACGAACTTAGACTGACTGAGTTCAATGTGGCTCATAATAAAAATCAAAGAGAGTTAAAAAATGTTGTTGCTCAAAGATAAAAATAAATTGAAGGACATACCTCTAAGGCATCACTAACGCACATTGAGCATAATCAATTATTGCAAACTCGTAATGTCAACATGAAGCAGATTATGGCAGAAAAAAGAAATCTTTAAAATCAAATTCAAAGCAAAAACAAAGAAATATAAGTTCTTAATTTAAAGGTTCAGCAAATGTTAGGACTTCATCAAAGAGATATAAAAAAGTTATAATAAGATTTATAAAATGTGAAAGCTGATCATAATAAATGGCTCGAGAGACAAGATCAATAAAACAATTAATTTAATCTTGAAAGACAATAACTCAATAAAAGAATTGATGAACTTAATAGACAAATATCTGAAATTAAAAAGAAAAATAGCGAAAAAGAAAATAGTCTTAGCAACAAACTTGATTAAAGAGGAATTTAAATTTCAAGATTAAAAGGACTAGTTCAGGAATTGGAAAATAAAGCTAAAGGATTGGGCTCAAGAAATCAAGTTTAACAGGAAAATGTTTAAAAAACTGTTCTTTAAACTAGAACTTTAATGAATAGTGAAAAGGAAAAATTACTATAAACTGCTGCTCGAGAGAAAGACTTACTCCAAAAAGAAAATGTTAGAGTTCGCAATGAGTTATAAGCACAAATTGACGATTTAAGAAAGGAAAATGAAACTCTGAGAGACAACTACTAAAATATCAAGATAAGAGAAGCAGAATTAGTTGGAGATGTCCGTGGTTTAACTGAAAGCGTCAACAAGCGCGGCAAGCTATAAGAAGATGTAATAAACATTGGCTTATCAAACAATTACTTCAAGAATGTTGCTGAAATTTTCAAGAGAGAAATCAGCATTTGATATGATATCATTTCTATTTACCAAAAAATTATTTAAATAGTAAGTTTTAATAAAATAATAATAAGAATGCAAATAAATAAATATATTTTTTGAAATTAAAGATTAGCATTAATCATTTTGCTTAAACTTTTACACTGTCTAATTTCTATAGAATCATTGAGTTGCCAGATTGAAGAGCTGGAGTTTTCGGAGGATCAGTCTTTTTGAAGATCACACTAAACACACCATAAACCAACAATATAGTTCCAAGAATACAAACAATATTGAGAGGCTCCCCATAACGAAACACACTATATCCATATCCAATAATCACAGTGAACTGCGAAAGCATCGAACAAACACTAGTATTCTCAGAAAGAGACAAACCAATATTAAACATAGTAAAACCACCACCAAGCACCAAACCAATCCAGATAAAACTAGGAGCAAATATGTTCAAAGGTGTACGAACTGTCAAAAATTGATAACCTACTGCTGTACCTATTACACCAAAAATAGCCTGATGATATACCACCTATACGATATGATGTTCATTCTTTTTAGTAATTAAAATTGCATATGCCCAGAATATAACGAAGAGGAGAAGAATTGCAGCTACGGCAAGCATGACAAAGGGATCATCACTCTTGTAATTTTTGAATTCACTCACGAAGGAATCTTATCCCTCCACAAAGGACATAATTGAACGGCCATTCACAGTAAGAATAATTCCTAAGAAAGCGATAAACATTCCACCAATTTGAGCACCATTAATCGTCTTTTTGTAGATGAAAAAGTTGAGGAGACACACAAAGATAGGTCCAAACGCAGATATAGTATGCACAATATAGAGAGGAAGGTAACATTGAGACCAACATAGCACAAAAGAATGGACAGTGAAGATAAAGCTTCTAATGAATAGTACTCTGAATTAAATAGCAGAACGGAACTGTATGTCGTATTTCATGTATTTACAAATGCTATAGCAGATTAGTGCCTGCATGATGTATCTCGATAGCTGAGATTCGATGAAACTCATGTTGTGCTCATTGCCGTATATGAAGCCAGTTACCCAGAAAAAGTTGCAAAGATTCACCATAACGTAAGAGAGATTGTTGTTCGATAGAAACTTAACGTAGCGATGCTATGAACGAATTTTACGAGGCATTCAAAGTTGAATTATAAAAAACAGATTCTCATAACCGCTGCAGTGTTAGTAAGTTTAAACAAAAGATAAGAAGTGTATACTTGAGTATTTTCAGAAATATGAAAAATTGTACAATAAAAGATGATTTTTGTATGTGTTTGCTGGCTATAAATTTGAATTTGTGAGTATGGCAGTAAGGGCTCATATATTTAAAATATGATCGAGATGTGACGCATAAATAATTTGATTTAATGCTTTAAAAGTATTTATGTTCAGGGTAGCTCTATTAAAATTCGAGTAGTAATCAAATTAAAGAAATTAAATAGATAAAACCTCGTATGTTTGCTATTTTAAAATTAGCAATCTTTTGTACCATTACTTTTATTATCATACTTAAAGCAATTTGGATAAATTACAAATACCAAATGTTTTGCTTTCATCAGATAGATAGACTACATGACTTTTTTGATTTTCTGAAATTTAAAGCAACTCTCTCTTAAAAATTAATAATTTTGAACAGTTTTGTATTTAATATAAAAAATGGTTTTTTTTCAATGGTTTGTATCAACTCCATTTGAGCAGTATGATAGCAAGATTGTCTGATAATTGGATTTATTAAAATTATATGCAGTGTAATCGCATGTATCGAATCATTTGATTTTTGTTAACAAAAAGTCTTTGATTCACTTATTTATTGTGTTTAATTATTGAAGTCAATTGCCAATAATAAAACTCAATATGTAATAATGATAGAAGATTGAATTGGCTAAAGCTTAATAGGATGTTTCAAGTACTCAAAGTGTAATAAAATAGCTAATTCACGCATATTTTCGTATTTGTCAAATTAATTCTATTCAATGAGTAATATGAATCATTGAATATGATATAGTTAATTCATATGATCAAATTAAAATCAAGGACGA
>DYPS01000154.1 GCA_020719775.1 Desulfosporosinus sp.
TCTTATTCTCTATCTCTTGACTCTTATTCTCTATCTCTTGACTCTTATTCTCTATCTCTTGATTCTTATTCTCTATCTCTTGATTCTTATTCTCTATCTCTTGACTCTTATTCTCTATCTCTTGACTCTTATTCTCTATCTCTTGACTCTTATTCTCTATTTCTTGATTCAATACCCATATTCTATGGTCTCTATCGTTTGCTATCTGATTTGCACATACATGCACGGCATCTTTTGAGATGTGAGTATATCTAGCTTCAAATACCAATCTCACACTATCCGCAAATCTACCCTCTTCCGTCCCAGTAAAATAAATCTGTGGGTCAAAATGCTCAAAAAAATAAGCTTTTCCATGATGAGAACAAACATTGGCTGAGATATACGGTACGAGGTCGATTTCCACACCATCTTTTTGGATAAGTGCGAGTTTCTCTATCTCCACAACACAACTATCATTGAGAGGGTCAAGCCGAAGTGACTTCATACTATCTCGACCATTCAAATCAAACTCAAATCTTTGCACCACATCGTTTTGCTCAACGGGAAATCGTATAGAGTTTTTTTCACTGAAGCCGTTGCCGTGATCGAGGAAAAGTTGAGAAAATAGTTCTAGTTTAGAGTTGTTGTTGAGATGTACACGCTGTCTTTTTAATATATTTTTATACAAATCTTTTTTGTGAGAATAAATTTTTGTTGCCGAATTAGATACCTTATCTACAAAAATAGCTACCAATCGAGACAGAGAATAGTTTTCAAGCGCAAATTGATGATAAAAATCTTTTTCTGATTGTATAGTAGAAAAAGACTGTACGATTTCATTTACAATTTCATCTGATGAAAGTCGTCTATTTGTGCATCGACCTGAAAAATTATATTCACTTGCTTTTTGTATATTGGACTTTGCAATCCATCCTGGACCTCCAAATCTATCATAACAATAAACGGGAATGCCCATCGCTAAACAATATTGTACAGTTCGTCCAATTGTTATAACTGCATCAAATTCTGTCAAAATATCTGGTGTAATAAGCGTAAATTCACCCTCAATTCCAAATATTTTAACCTCGATTCCATTATTGTGTAGCAGGGGCAAGGTATTCTTGATTTCAATAGGAATATGATTTGAAACAATCGCAATTTTTTGTAATGATACATCTTTATTCGCAGTATGTGTAAAGAAAACATCTAAAACAGGATTAGGTAGAATCTCAATGGCAACACTATCTACTCCCATATCAGTTAAAACATCCCTTGTTTCAATAGAATTTGCCAAAAATAAATCAACTTGTTCAGTTGAAAGAGGTGGTGATTCGAGTGATTCATAAGGAGAGAGTGAGGAAAAAATGATTTTATCCGCAGTGATTCCAATATCGATCAAACAAACATCAAGCGTTGTAAAATGATGTACCCAAATAAGATCAAAATGTTCTGCTGAAGCTGTATTTAAATCAATCAATCTCACATTAAGTTTATCAAATTTAGATTTTAAAGGATCATGAAATATAAAAGTTCCAACGCAAACTATGTAACCTTTGGCTAAAAATTCTTTGGTAATATCGAGAGTAGCAATTTCAGATCCTGAAAATTCTCTTAAATAATGATTCGTTATTAATATTTTTTTCGCCATCTCGCCACCCTATATGTTCCAAGTGTGTTTGCATCTAAATAATCCTTCAGAGACAGCTAAATTGTTGGCACTTAATGCATTTTTGATGATAAAAGAGTGAATATAATTTTCTCTATCATAACTGAACATAACATTTGTATCAGAAATAGAGATGGAGACAAAATACTCACCACTTAAAAAATCATTATTGGGTATTGTTAGCACTATTGATGAAATTTGATTTTTGATGATTATGTCATCTCTAATCGTATTAAACAAGGTTACCAGTTTCCCTTCATCATCATGAATCAGTACCCCAATAGCATAGTCCACCGTTTCTTTGTTGAAGTGTAAATGAATAGTTATATCAATATTTTCATCAGTGAAATATTCATTTTTGGAAATGCTAACCTTTTGAATTGCAATCGTTTTACTGCTTTTGTCTTCTTCGGATATCTCGCCTTTTTCAATTTTTTGAACATCATTTGAATTCTTCATATAGTCCGAATATGCTTCACAAACAATATGAGCTTCATTTTGCATCATTACTTTGCCATCTTTTATCCAAATGGCTTTATTGCAAAAATTTCTGATACTTGGGAGAGAATGGCTGACAAAAAGAATAGCTCTATTATTATTTAGCATAGATTTCATTTTTAAAATACATTTTTCCTGAAAAGCCATATCCCCAACACTCAACGCCTCATCAACTATCAAAACATCAGGATCGACATTAATT
>DYPS01000155.1 GCA_020719775.1 Desulfosporosinus sp.
GGTGGTTTTGGAGATTCTCGTATCAATATCCGTGGATTTGATCAAAGAAATACAGCTATCCTTATTAACGGAGTTGGTGTAAATGATATGGAAAACGGCTGGGTATATTACAGCAATTGGGCTGGTCTTTCAGACGTTTTGTCTTTTATTCAAGTACAAAGAGGTTTGGGTTCTTCAAAATTAGGGATTCCTTCAGTTGGTGGAACTGTAAATTTTATGACAAGAACTTCGGATGTTAAAGAAGGTGGTGCTGTATCATTTACATACAGAGGTGAGCAAAGTTATAAAGAATCTGTTTCTTATTCAACGGGGTTATTAGAAAACGGTTTATCAGCGTCTTTGCTTTTTGCACAGGATCAAGGAAGTAAATATGCTGATGGAACAAATTATAAAGGTAATACTTATTTTATTGGTTTAGGGTATAAAATAAATGATAATCATAATTTAATGTTTACAGCGACAGGTGCCCCACAATGGCATAATCAAAAGTACGGAATGCCTATTTCAACTTTCTTAGCTAAAGGCGACGGAGAAACTCCAAATACTAAATACAACAACAACTGGGGTTATTATCAGGGAGAAGAATATAACTGGTCACAAAATTTCTATCATAAACCGGTAGCATCTTTAAACTGGGATTGGAAAATTAATGAAAAGATGGATTTATCATCTGTTGTTTACGGTTCTTGGGGTCGTGGTGGAGGTTCTGGAAGTGTAGGTAAAATTAATACTTTGTCAACATTCTCTTCCGGAGGAAATAGTGCTCTATATAATTCTGATGGTTTAATCAGATTTGATGATATTGCAAAATGGAACGCTGGAGGAATAGTTACCAATTTTGGAGCTAATAGACCTTCAACTGATGGAAAAATTAACACTTCATCAGTAGGTATGATTCGTAATGCATCTATGAATTCACATGATTGGTATGGTGCCTTAACCAATTTACATGTAAATGTTAATGATAATTTTAGTTTTGATTTTGGATTAGATGGAAGAACATACAAAGCTTACCATTATAAAGTAGTAAATGATTTATTAGGAGCAAATGGCTTCAAAACCACTTTAGATTTAAACACTCCTAACAAAATTGTTGGAGAATCAGGGTTAGTCGATGCTCTGCCAAGTTGGAATCCTTTTATCGATATAAATGGTCAAGAAAAAGTTGATAGAAATTATAATGGTTATGTAAATTGGTATGCTGCTTTTGGACAGATAGAATACAAAAATGAAATTATTTCTGCATTCCTTCAAGGAGGTGGTTCTCAGCAAAACTTTAGAAGAGAAGATTTATTTAGATATACTGTAGCCAGTGGAAAACAAATGTCTGATTGGCAAAGAATAATGGGTGGAAATATTAAGGGTGGATTAAACTTTAATATCAATGAAAAACACAATGTATTTGCTAATGCTGGATATTATTCTAAACAACCCATTTTTACTGCTGTTTTTGTTGGAGGTGATACAAATACAGATCCAAACTTAATTCGCAAAAATCTTGTCAATGAAACAATTATTGGCTACGAATTAGGCTACGGTTTCCGTAGTGCTTCAGCATCTGCTAATGTGAATTTATATCGCACTTCATGGGCGGATCGTTTCCAAAGAAGTTCAACTTCTGTTGTGGGTGGTATACCACAATACACAGACTTTTCAGGTGTTAGCGAGTTACATCAAGGTGTTGAGTTTGAAATAAGCTATAAACCTCTTGAAGTATTAAAACTACAAGGAATGGTTTCAGTTGGAGATTGGTATTACGAAGGAAATGCAACTGGTAGCGTTTTCAATGCAGATACAAATGAACCTTTAGCAAATTCTCTTGAAAAATTATTATTTCTTGATGGCGTAAAAGTTGGGGATGCTGCCCAATTTACATCAAGATTAGGATTGGAATGGAATGTGTTTAAAAATTTCAGATTTGACATTTCTCAAAATTATTTTGATCAATTGTACGCTCCTTTAAATGTTAGTAATTTCACAACCGAAGGTGTACAAACCTTAAAATTACCTTCGTACTCTCTCACAGATATAGGTTTATCTTATAAAATTCAATTATTTAAAAGCTTAAAAACTATTATTAAGCTTAATGTAGATAACCTTTGGGATCATGTTTATATTTCTGAGGCATCTTCTGCAACTCAATTTTTAGTAAATAATACAACAACTGCAACATGGAATGGCGTTGACACACGTAATAGTGTAAATTTTGGTTGGGGTAGAACTTGGAGCGCTTCTGTGCGGTTCAATTTCTAATCTCTACATTCAATTCTTCTCAAAACCACTCTTGCCACAGCAAGAGTGGTTTTT
>DYPS01000075.1 GCA_020719775.1 Desulfosporosinus sp.
AACCCCAACCCCAACCCCAACCCCAACCCCAACCCCTGCATTCAATATATTGACTTTAGGCAGTAATCATTAACACATAAAGCAATAATAATCATTTTAGTGCTGACATTGTGGCATTCAGCATTTCCGCAAGTCCTTTCCTGAAGACAGTTACATTTTCATCGATGAGATAAGGTCGATCATAGTTTCCTTCCTTTATTACAAATACCAACGCAAGGTACTTCTCCATCACTCTGAGAGCCACAATTTCGGCATCATCTTCATAAGCCAGTTTGACAGTTGTTTTACTTTAGCTATCATCTTGGTGACGATCTTTGTCATAAAGGTAAGAAATATCGATGAAAATATCGAGAATGTCCGAACAAATATCGTACTTATACTGATCAGATAGCTTTTCATCGTTATGAGCGATGTAAAGTTTGGTGATGAGATCGAAAAGATACACCTTCTCTATTTTGCAAGAGTTTGCAAAATGATTGAGCAATTTACATATGTTAGGTGAGCAAGGAATCATGCGTTGAATAACCCTACTAAATGCTTCGAATATAGATGAATCGTTGATCGAAGTGAAATAGAACTCTATATCCTTGATGTCAATTTAATCTTCACTGATTCTCTTCTTGAGTTTGATTTGATATTAATTGCGCGCATCAGGTTGAGTCAAGTCGATATCAGCTTTGTTGGTGAAGATGAAGATCGGACAGCTGTTAGTGTTTTTCTTTTTGACATAATTGTAGATACTGTGAAAGTTATCAATGGCCTTGATCAGATCTGACTGTGGGCTTAACACATAAATCAGTGCAGCGGCGTTTTTGAAAATCATTTGCTCATTTGGTGGAGGGTCACTGATGTCGTAGCGAGCAGGAAAATCGTAGAGCTTGAACTCAATCTTCTGAATTTTGAAGTCATAACTTTCCATCTTACTGGTCTCACCGAGTAACTTGGTTGACTTAGAAACCATTTTCTGGAAGATGACTTTGGCGATGCTGCTGCGACCTGCCTTTGAGTCGCCCATGAGGAGAATGTCCATTGATTATATCGATTATAATCCAATGCTAAGCTGTTGAATCACCTTAAATTCCAATATTCAGTCTGCCTTTATAAATTAATTCAACAAGTGATGATAACCAACCTATTTTCGGAGGTGTGCTTTGTGCGGTGTGAACCCACCGCATCAGCCCCTCCATTGAAATTATGCTGCACCAGATCTGACACATACTCTCTTTGTTCTCTCCATCAATGTCCTTCATCGAGTGTTCTTGATCGACATCTATCAAATTATTTTTTCCCCATCAGATTGTTTAAGACTCTCCTTTTGAATACTCTTGACTTTATCCTTGCTATTTCTTTCTTCGAGCAGTTAGTATTATGTTTTTGAATTTTGGAAGTAATAGTATATGAATATCATTGAAAATTAGGTGTAGACTAGAACAGTTTCTTTTCTAGAGCTAACACTGTCAATTAGATTTCCTGAACGCTGAGGGCTTAAATGATTACAGGTATTTTGAAGTTAAAATGAGTTAGCAAAAAGCATTATGCTCCAATCAGATCTTTGCTACTGAATTGATGCCTTCCCCAAATGATTAAATCAAAAAATTTGGGACATCTGAACTCATGAATTTTTCCTGCAATCATTAGCAATGCAGCTGCGATCAGTCTTGCTTTGCACTGAGGTATTTAAATTTTGATCTCTGCCAATAAACTCAAACACACTAAGTGAGTGTCAACCGCATATCTGAATTTCACAATGGCATTTCTGAGCATTTCTGCAATATCCTTGATTGTAGAATGTTTCTGAGCCACTTAAGTCACTATTTCTTAAGAGATAGTTTCGGACATAGTATTCTCATCACAATCGCAATCAGAGGGGTTTTGAGCGGAGCGTTAATGTTGTATTTTGAGATCCTTCTTAATAAGTTTGCGGGGGTGTAGTTTGTGCTTGGTTTACTGATTGAGTTTGCTGGGAACGATATGAGAGGGCATGATTCAAATTAGGAATTGATTGTTAAACTATAGTGAGTATTACTAATTTAAATTTAAATTTCATTGCTAAACTGACATTCGCCTAATACCACTCCAGCTTTTATTTGTTGTCAACCTTTTTAAACACTTATTTTTCATATGCTCACATGCAGTTTTATCACTTTAAATCATTTCATGGGCATTTAATGATTCATATTTTTCCTTTATCCTTTAATTACTTTAGATTTAGAGAGAATATAAGTTTCATATATTATTCCAAAAGTGAGTGAAAATGTATAAAAAGAGATGGTAGATACATTATTAATCTTAAATTTTGATTTTCCACTTCAACTTTTAAGATGAAAACTGTAAACTAATACAGTATTATTTTTATGAATATTTCAATCAATATTAAGCTTCAGTTTAAAATCATCTTCAATAAATTCATTTATTACATTTAGCATACTTTCATTAGCACTATCAAATTAATTCATAAATTTTTTAAATCAAAAATCATAATAAAGGAAACATTTGGAGTTAAAATTCGCTATTAAAATATTTTTAGTGATTAATTATAAAATAAAACTACAAATAAATAGAATATTCTTATTGCAAAAAGTTTATAGCTGGTCAAAATATTTCGTTAAATGAAATAAAATATTGCTTTTTACATATAAATGACTTAAAATGTTAAAAAAATAAAACAAAATACTTAAATATCCAAAAATATTTCATTAAAATTGAGGAAAAAGATCTAATATCAAATTACCTACTTGATCATTAGAAACATACAATTTTTAAACTTAAACATGATGATTATCTTTTTAAATAAATAAATAAAATAAATTTAATATTTCAGCATAATGAAAAATATATAAATATTGACTATTTTTGTAATTATAAATCATTACGTATTAAAAATCAATTATCTAAAAATAACCTGAATAAAAAATAACAAAAAATATCTAATGCTAATTTATTCTTTAAAGAATACAAAAAAAAATTAATCAATTATTTGAAAGCGAGTAAATTAAATAAATACTATTTGAATAGAATGATATTTTATGAAAAATTATTGTAAATTTTTCTAAATAGACTTTCAAAAAATACAAATGAATAATAGTGATAAAAATTACTGCCTTCAAACAAGTAATACTAACTTTGATTTAAAGTTTTATATAACTTTAAAAATTAGGCAAAATAGTCTTTTAAAGAAAGTTAAATGAGAATATGATTTATATTTGCCTTGCAATATTAGTCAAAATTGAAGCGAACCTCTCTAATAATTGGTGTTCGTTAGATCGTTGCTAATAAGAATAAATGATTAGCGAAAGAGTTGGCATACTAGCCGACCGCTACATTCCCTTCAGAAAGGGTACTCACTATCAACACTTCTCAGCTTCACGTAGCAAAGACTCAATGAAGGGTAGTATCTCCACCTGCTCAACTTATACTAAACTTATCGCTCAAGATGACAAAAGATGCTTCACATTTAGCAAAAAGACCATTTAAGCTTAGCAAAGTCACTCATCAATTTCATCAATTAGAGCTCATCCACTTTAAGAACTTAAAGAAAAAAAGAAATGTAAGCAAAGGACACTAAAACATATATTGGCTGAAAGAATAATTGACTGTCCTGAGGTTCAAAACAATTATTACTACAATATTTCTGACTGGTCATCTCGTGGATAGATGGCAATTGCTTTAGGAAATCAATGTTTCTTGAGAAATGAGAATGAATACGTAAATGAAGTGTCTCTGCGCTGGCAATAACGAATCAACATTCAAGTGAAAACTTGTGTTAAGTTCAATAAAGATGGAAATATTTTATATATTGCCAATAACTCAGGATCAATTCATGTAGTAGATGTATAAAATTGGAGAGATGTGAGAGAAATGAATTATCAACATGATCGAATTGGCTGTATGGAAACAAATGAAAGTTGGGGTTTACTTGCTGGCTCCAAAAATAAATCTATTGGCCATTATGACATTCGCGCCAAAAATCCATATGTTATGGAAATGGTTGCACACTAGCAATAAGTTTGTGGACTTACATTAAAAAATAATAATGTAGCTTCAGGATCAAATGATGGAAAAATAATACTATGGGATCTTCGTCAAAAATAAAAGCTTTCAATTAACTAATTTCATAAAGGGGCAGTAAAAGCTATTAAATGGTGTCCATGGAAAATTAATATTTTAGCAAGTGGAGGTGGAACTAAAGATAATTCAATAATGTTATGGAATAGTTAAACTGGAGACACTGAAGAGGTAATTAAAGGAAAAAGTCAAGTCACTGGTATTTGTTGGAGAGAAAATCATCGAGATCTGATTGCTGCATATGGAGGAACGAACAAAGGCGGTTACGGAATAATATGGAATTGTCAATCAAAATCTTTAACTTCAATACTTTCTGGACACACGCGTAGAATAATTTCTCTTTCAGTTAACCCGAAAAAATAGAATGAAATTTGTACCATTGGTGGTGATGAAACTTTAAGAATATGGAACACTGATTAAAATCGCAGTTAAACTAAGATAGCAGAAAAGTAAACAATTCGTTCTTCTATCTTCGATAACTTAACTGACTTTAAACTCAAATGATTTGATTTACTATTTATGAGGTTAAATTTATTATTTATTGATTCAGGTACAAATCATTTTTTCATATATTGTTTCCTTGATCCACACTAAGAGGTCCCGAGAGATAGCTATCTGGGGGATAAAAATTAGGTCCATACCATCCCTTATCTTTGTAGACTTGTTATAACTGTGTCACAACAAAGAAAATCAACAAAATAGCAGCAACACCAGCAATAGCTGAGTATTTTTCTTTGAATCTTTCTCCAATTACAACAACCGATACAAACAACAGACCAACGAGAGTAATGGAAATTGAAACAATCCATCCTTCTAATCCATACTGCTCACGATTACCTCCTGAAAAAATAATTGTTTCTCCTGTTTTTTGATCTCTTCCAGTGAATGGAACATCGTGAATGATGTCATAGATGATACCTGAACAGCATGTTATATAAATAATCTTAATAGATAAATAAATACCAAAGAACCAGCAAGCCAAAAAATCCAATGATTCCAAAGGAATTTTAAGCGAATATATGCAAGCACTCCCAAAACAGCAACTGCGATAAATCCAAAGAACATCTTGAACATAGTCATAACAGTTGGTTTATAGAAAACTTCTTTTCCTGTTCTTTTATTAACGAATTCTAGCATTTTGTGAGTAGTAACATGACCATCAGTATGAGAAATAGACCATTTGAATCCTTGAAGATACATTTTTCTTTCTAACTAGCTTACCACTGCCATGTGAGGTTTAGAGACAACAAGATTTGGAGCAGTATTGAAACCAAATTGTTCGTATATGTATTGAATTTCAGATGAGAATGTCATGACAACAAAGAATGTTGGATAAGCAGCATCGATAGATCCAATATTTTCGTAAAGATAGACAAGATATTCATACTCGGGATAGAGTTATCTGAATGATAAAATATTAACGTGCAAAGTTTGCAACTTTTTGCAGTAAAATAGACAACAACATCATAAGGTCTAGGATATTTCATTATGTATTCCCTATATAAAATTATCTTTACTCGAAGTCTGCCTTATTGAAATTAATGATGCTGCCGCTGCTGGCTTATGACCTTTTTCTAAGTTCATTGAGTCTAACAGTTCCTTGATCTTGATCGTGATTGGCTGCTGAGAGGACCAATATTAGAACCAACGTGGCTATTTGTAGCTTCATGAATTAAAAATGTGATATAATCAGATCTATAAAATCAACATCAAATAATCTATAAGTGGTTTTTCTGCTAGAAATCGTAAACATCTCTCCTTAATTGAGCAGGACACATCTCCATCTCCTGTTTCTCACAATTTTGCTCGGCTAGATAGCAGATCACAAGGCTTTACGCAGCATTGCTGTGTATATCTGAAAAATATGTCACAACTAAGTATGATGTACATATTAAAACTCCAACTATTATAAAGCTGGCAAAATTGACTTTTGCTGATAAAATAGCAAATGTTAAAAGAGCAGTAAGAGATACGAGAAAGACTTGAGCAGCCATTCTATAGAGTCTAATGCAAGAATAATCACTGTTGAATAAATGTGATTTTTAGCAAAGAGCCTCACATTGTCTTGCAGCGTTACAGTAAGGAATACCACTAAGGTGAATGTAAGCGTATGCATCAGCTCGAACAAGATCAAAGAATGTATCACAACAAGAACAAGTATCTTTGCAACATCTTGATGCTCTTCCGCATGAACCTTTTGGATCACACTGAATAGAAAATTAATTACTCTAAAAAGATCGTAGAATACTCCAAAAATATTGAAAAAGGCATTCAAGAAAGAACCTCCTGCAACACTACCAAAATTCTTTATAAAGAATCTTGAGGTTGATCGACAGTATTGATGTCCATTTTGAACTCCCTGCTCATTAACTTTGGCTGAGAAATAAGATTAAACAATATTACCAGAAATAATGTAGTTAACTAAATATTATATTTCTTACATGTGTCTCTCAAAAATTGAATTCCCCATACAAATTAAATTAAATTGAGAATTTGTAAAAACATATTTTGCCCACTAGTTTTGTAAAGATCTCCAGCAGTTAAAAATGGAGAATTAATGGTCCCAAAAGCAATGTATTGCCACACACAGAGAACTACTAATCCAAAACTAAGAACCAAAAAGACTGGAATATAGAAGAAATTTAAGAACCTTTCCTTTAAAATTTGATTAGCATTCTGCAAAAAAATACTTCCGATTTAAAGCTATTGACTTTGACAAAAGAAGAAAATCAAAAAGAATAATGCAATAGCAATGAAAACAATTCCAAATATAACGTTCCAAGTATTGGTGTGTTCATCGAGTATTTGAATTGGCTGTACGAAAAGTAGTATTGCTGCGATAAGCATGGAAAGAAAAGCTAGTATGAAAACTGCTGATGTCATCATTTTTGGAATCAACATGACTATTATGAGGTATATAACACCTACGCAAAGTCCTACCAATAAAGCCATCCAAATAGCTCTGTAACCACCAATCAGACTTAGTTTATTTTGAAGAGTGGGATTAGCCCAAAATTTATCGTTTAAAGTTGGGTTGGCAGGTTGACACAAAAATCCAAGTTAATTAGTGATGGGAACAGACTCATAAGAGCTTGTAAGACCTCCACAGTTATTAAGTTTTGAGCATTTCAGTTGATCACCAAGTTTCGGACATGTAGAAACACAATATTTACGAGAAGTTAGATCATTTACATTTTGAAAGTAAATGAATGGTGCATCAGTTTGCTCATAATAGCAGGATTTGCCTGTATTATCTACGGGGTAGTTAACAATGTAATAATTTTCTGAGTTAGGCGGGAGTTACCTTTGGTAAATAGGCAGAAGGAGAGAATAAAGAGAGTTAGAGCGAAGATAGCTACTAAGATGGTGCAGCAGCAATCAGTCCATTTACGCTGTTTCTCCTCGACTGGGAAATTGCGAAATGTATACACATTATTTTTGAACATTTTATCTTTATGATAAATTTTATTTTAAATTGATTGTCAAGACCATTAAAGAATGATAAAGTTAAGATGAATGCATTGAATGATTAGGGTTTAAATAAAATCATTCGGTGAGAATGTCAGAATCTCCAGCTTCGAGGATAGCCATAGTTGAGCATCTGTGATACTTTCCGCAGGCAGTTCCGAGTGAGATGTTGTTTCCGGGATAGAAGACAACGCGAGCCTTGGAAAGGACGGCATAGTACTCAATTTCTGCTTTACGGATGGTGGGGCAGTTGTTGGAGAGGATGATAAGCTTGGCCTCTCCGTTTCTGAGGGTTCTGAGGGTGGACTTGTATCCGAGCACGTATTTTCCACTCTTGATGACGAGACCCAACTTGCTGTTGATGTTCTAAGATCCAATCTTTTTAGCCATTCTTTTAATTATTATTATTAAATCAAAAAAATATTCTATTAATATATATCACCCTATCACCCATCATTAAGGCAATATTTTATTCTTACGGCGTCGTCCTATTAGATCTATATTTTTACCTAAACGTTCATTTTCAACTATTCGCTCTCGCTTTCTCAATATATTCTCATGATACTTAGATTGACTTGATCTATTGCCCCTCTGCTAATTTGAAATCCAAAATTTTGTTATTTAAGCTTGACCATATCGAACCGACGCAAGTCTTTTGATGAGTTGTAAATTTTCTATAGCGATTTCCTTTTCCTCGATAGTATAGTGAATATTATTTTTTGAGCTGTGCTTCCTCATTTCAATGACAATATCTTTGGATTGTTTACGTTTTTTTATTTAATTGAGTTTTGCAGTATGATACTTTTGCCTGAGTTTCATTTAAAAAATATCGGGCAAAAACCGTTGTTGCATAAAAAGTATTAAATATGAAGTATTCTAAAAAAATAAAAAATATATGGCAGAAACTGTTGCATAAAAAGTATTAAATATGAAGTATTCTAAATAAATTATATTACTACAGCTTCATTTAATGCGCCAATAGTGCTAAATGAGTCAACACGATAGTATTTGTAGATTACTATTGATTAAATTTGTATAAATTTGATTCAGTTGCTAATCATTGAAAAAAATAATTTAAAGTTATAATTTCTAATAATTTATATACATCTAACTCAAGCAAGCTCAAATATATTCTACTCAAAGTCAAACATTTTGCAAAATAGGATCGAGACTTATTTTATGCAAAATAAAGTTGATGAATGACAGTTTATTAAATATCATTGATACAAATTGATTTTATAATTAATCATATGGACGTATTGGAAAGTAATTAGTCTCCTTCGAAGAAGCAAGAAAGTAAACAGCCAATGTAAGCAAAGGTTAATGTTGAACTGGGTGTGACTGAACTTTCTTAGTGCATGTTAGACTATTATGTTAAGTTAAGGTGTGATGAGTTATCCTCTCTATCGGTCACTATTCCATAATAATTCATTAAAATACAAAGTCAGATCATACAAATAGTTGAACTACGCAAGACAATGTAAAAATCAATATAAATCGACTTGATTCAGTCTCAGCACTTCGGGACTATCTCAGAATTAATCAAAAAAACATTGGAATTATAGAAAACTATTAATGTGTTGGCCCAACAAATCAAATCTAATTAAAGTCAGTAAATAAATTCTATAGTACTTGCTAACATTTAGCAAGTTAAAGGCAATACCAATTATAAAAATAGTATCGTTTAAAAAGGGTAAGAATTAGTCATGGAGCTGAACGAGTTCAGAAGAAACATAAATTTATCAGCAACTCCATCTTCAATCATTTTAAACAATAAAGATTCTGATTTTGTTGAATATTTTAAAGAAAAATAACAACAATAATAGCAATTTATTCAAAAAATAATCTAAGAGCAAAGACAAAAGTGGAAACTATGCCAACTAATTAGTAATACAAAGATGAATTAATTAGCATTGCGCGAATAAATGTTGTAAGAAAGATAAAAGGGATTTTTATAATATGAAAGAACTAATAATGAACTTATTGAAATATTATTGAGAGAGAAGGAAAGAGATAAAAATTTGAGAAAAAAAGATAAAGAAAAGTTTTAACAAATGCTGAAAATTAGGCATTAAATTGATGTTTAAAATTAAAATTTAAGTCATTCAGAAAAAACATTGAATTCTCACTATGAAGTTGAACTCCTCAAAATTAAAAATAAATTTAGTTTCAGTGAATAAACTCACAGTCGAGAAGTAAAAAAATTGCAACAGGAAATTTTATAGCTTAAAGAATAACTGACTCTCAGAGAAGAATCTAATATTAAAAAGGAGTTAACCATTTAATAAAAGTAGGTTGAAATGGAAGAAGCAATAAAGGAGTTAAAGTTCAATTGTGAATTAATTTAATAACAAAAAAGACATATAGTTGGTGAATTGAAACAGTTTCAAAACAAATTTATAGAGTTATAGGAAAATAATGAGAAACTTAAACATTAAATTAGCTGTTTATAAAAAATAAATCAATAAAGATTCAAAGAAGTACAGTTGCTTAATTAAAAATATCATAAATCACATCAATAATTATTAAAATATCAATAATAGAACAATCATTTTAAGATAAAACTACATAGTGCCAACGAAATCATTAAATAATTGGAAAATAAATAAAAAAATAAAAATAATTAAACTGAAAATAATTAAATTAAATTAATCAATTAATTAATCAATAAATAACAGTTACAATTGCAGCTTGATAGCCTGAAGACCAAATTCAAAACCCTAGAAACAGAAGATAATGCAAAACAATATTTAATAGATCAATATTAGCAAAAAATATAGGGACTCGAAAGCGAATTGGTCAAAATATTTATAATGCACAACTAGGATAGAAAACTACTAGAAGAAGAAGCAGATTCAAAACAATACAAAATTAACCAACTACAATAAGAAAACATCATCATTAGACAGAAATTATAGCATCAAATTATAATGGCCGAATAAAACAGAAGATAAATAGAAGGATTAGCTATGTAGTCGATAAAGAGTCAATTAATTGAATAAATAAAACGTAGTGAAAGAATTAAACTTATGATGATTGATTAGATGGTTGATCGTTTAGACCAGATAATCATTTGATCAACTGTATATTTTATTAGCCTTCTTATGAATAAAAAAACTCCCCGACAGGGAATCGAACCCTGGTTCTCGGATTTAGAGTCCGATGTCCTAACCATTGAACGACCGGGGATAAGTAATACTTAGTAATACACCAGCTTTATAAACTAACTTGCCAATCAATACTAATATATCGCTCTATTTTCTTTTAGGATCAACCTTTACTTTGAGTTCAAGGGGCTACTTCAAATTATTATTGTATGGTTATTTTGAATACAAGTTGAATGATTTGACAATGCTATCCATTGAGTTCTCTTGAATAAGAGATTTGGTTTATATTATATAATAAGTTGCCATCAACAATGGTCAAAATCAACACCATCACTCACGATCCAACCTCATCAGTTGTAAGAACTCCTAATGCTTAACACTCATTCTCAAGAGCCAGAGAGTTTCAAAGGGCATATAATGCAACTAAACTCAATAAAATATTCGCCAAACCTTTCTTGGGTACTTTGTAGGGTCACTCTGATGGTATCAGCGTTCTCGCAAAATGTCCATTAGCGCTAAATAAAATGATTTCTGGTGCTCATGATGGATAAATCAAGATTTGGGATATTACAGAAAGAAAACCTTTAGTCTCATTGTATGATCATAATCAAACAGTTAAGGGAGTAACCTTCTCCAAAGATGGATTAAGGTTCCTTTCATCATCTGCTGACAAATCTATCCATCTTTATGATTTCAAAAGTATGTTCGATTCACAATAAACTGATGAACACGTTTATGGAGACTTTAGAATAAACAAAAAGAAAAAATTAATTCAGCCATTATCAAAATACCTCAGCAAATTGATAGTTGGCAATGTTGACCATTCTCCTCAAGAGAATTAATTTGCCACTGCTGGACAAGTTGTGCAAATATGGTCATACGAAAGAACAAAGCCTATCTATCAGTTATAGTGGAACATAGATACAATTCTCAAAGTTAAATACAACCCCTCATAACCAAATATTCTCGCAGCTTCATGCATTGATAGATCGATCATTCTCTATGATCTAAGAGGAGAAACACCAATTCAAAAAATAACTCTTCCTAACAAATCAATGTGTATGAGTTTTAATCCAATTGAACCCATCAACTTCACAGTCGGAAATGATGATTCCAATTGCTATTCATTTGATATGAGAAAAATGGACAAAGCTAAAGTTATACACAAAGATCATATTGGTGCTATAACTGATCTCGATTTTGCCCCAACAGGTAGATAGTTCGTTACCGGATCATTTGATCGAACAATAAGAATTTTCAAGCATGATGCTGGCCGTAGCAAAGAGGTGTATCATGCCAAAAGAATGCAAATTGTAAGTAGCGTGCAATACACAGTGGATTCTCACTACATTCTTTCAGGTAAATATTAAATAATTTAGGTTCTGAGGATATGAATATTAGATTGTGGAAGAGTATTGCTTGGAGACCAACTGGGACAGTCGGTATGAGAGAAGAAAGAGCCATATAATATAGATAAAAACTAATTGGGAAATACATGCATAGCAGCAAGATTAGAAGGATCAATAATCATCGCCATTTACCTAAGTATATTCTTAATGCAAACAAACGAAAACAGGATCAGTCGGCTAGTAAATACAATAAACGAATCAATAAAGAAGCTAATACTGGTTTGAAATAAGAAAGAGCAGTGGATAAGGCAACTGCAGTTTAGAATATTTAAATTAGAGAAGAAGAAATTGAAAAAAGACCTAAGAAAAGAACTGAAAAAAATAAACAAGTTGCTGAGAATCAGTAATAAAATCAAGAAGAAGGACTTCATTATGAATGAAGATTGTCACTATGATTACTTTTGATACCTAACAACTCTCAAATTATCATTAATATCAATAAATTTGTTTTCATTCATTTTCATCTCTGTTCGATCAGCCATTGCATTTTTTCAATTGTTTTCAAGCATTAATTAGAATTTTAATTTGATGTAATTGGCTAAAATGAGAGGAATGAATCAAATCAAATATATGGATAATACATTCTTCTAATTCTTGAAGCTTCGATCTCAGCAGCCAATCTAGATCTTCTAAGGGCGCTATCGGCAGCAACCTCTGCTTCGATTCTTGATCTTCTTAAGGCGCTATCAGTCGCAATTCTGTCTGCGACAATTTCAGCCTCAATTCTGGATCTTCTAAGAGATGTTTCAACAGCAATATCGGCTTAAACTCTCGATCTTCTTAGAGCTGATTCTGTTGCATATGCATATCTCTCAGCTTCAATTTCAGCAGCAACTCTTGATCTTCTTAAAGCTGATTCTGCCGCATATCTTTCGACTTCAATCTCAGCAGCAACTCTTGATCTTCTAAGAGCACTCTCTGCAATAACTTCAGCTTCAATTCTGGATCTTCTAAGTGCGTTTTCTGTAACAATATCTGCTTCGATTCTTGATCTTCTGAGAGCTGCTTATGTGGCAGCTCTTGAGACTGCAAGATCGGCTGCGAGTCTGGATCTTCTGAGAGCTCCTTCGACTTAAAGTGAGGAAACAACGCTGAATAGTGATAAGGGTTACCTATAGTAAGGATAGTATGGGTAGTAGTAGGACATAGAGTTTCAATAAATTTTATAAAGTTGTAAATAAGAATTAATGTAAATAGTGATTCTTCAATAAGATTTTATTCCAAACAGTTATAAACTATTTGATAAAGTTCAATTATATTTCATAAAATAAACATCCACAAAAATAGCCAAGTCAATTAGCAAATTATAAAAATGCTATTTGATATCTTTGGTAATAAAAAGATAAAAATATTTTATCATGAATAAACAGTTTTAAATTAATTTGGATGTTGAGCAATTGAAAGAAAAATGATGTATTTTTTGCTAATCGATAAATAGTAAGCAAGATGTTATTCATTCAAGCAGAAAGGGGTTGGGGTTGGGGTTGGGGTTGGGGTTGGGG
>DYPS01000156.1 GCA_020719775.1 Desulfosporosinus sp.
AAGAAAGTGTTGACAATTAGATGATAATTTCACACAATCACAATAGAAGAGTTCAGGCTATTATCAAGCAATTTAGTTATGTTGATAAAGAGCTTACTTTTGAAGATGATTATCAAAGAAGATTTAGTTTTAATCCAGTCAAAACAGGATTTGCAAGAAACAGAATAATATTCAAGTTTTTGAGTAGGTTTCCTGTTGATGCAGAAGGGGATCCAGTAAGTTTTTCAGACATTACAGCTAAAGAGCTTGTAGAGTGTGAAGAGAGATTTTTAGCATTACTTAGTGAGAATGCTATAACACTACAAATCGTTGATGAAGAATGGCAACGATTAATTAATAGCTATTAGGAGGCTAAAATGAAGAGAATAATCACAATATTAGTAGCAACACTAATCGCACCAATAGTTTTGTCCTTATGGGTATTGAGTGCTTTGTTTGTTGTGATTGGGACTGGGTTTGAGAAGTTGAGTGATTTTATCACTGAGAACACAATAGATAGATTAGGAGAATAATATGAGAACAAATGTAATGATAAGTGATGCCAAAGTATTCAATGTAAAGAATTTTGGAACTGGTTGCAGATTTGCAATTAAAGTAAATAGCAAGAAACAAGATGGAAGTTATACAAACGGAACTTGGCTTAATTGTAAAGCGAGAGAAGTGCTAAAAGACAAAGAAGTTTATACCCTTGAAGGTTTCCTATCTGATAATGAATACAACGACAAAAACAGCTTAGAATTTATCGTTATGACGGCAATAGCTGGTTCACATCAACGAAACGAGTATGCAAAAGTTGAAGTTGAAGATTATGATGCCAGTGAACTTCCATTTTAACGGAGAAAGCTACAATCCAGAGAGTGTTGAAACTCTCCACGGATTTATCTACAAAATAACCTACGAATACAATAATCAAAAATATTTCTACTATGGCAAAAAGAATTTTTACAGCACTTTCAAGAAAAAGCTTGGGAAGAAAGAACTTGCACTAATTACAGACAAACGGCTGAAGACCTACAAACAGATCAAGAAAGAAAATAACTGGAGAAATTATATTGGTTCTTGTAAAGATGAGAGAATACAAGAGATGATATTAGTAGACAAAGAAATACTGAAGATAATTCCAAACAGTCAAAACAGTTCAATAAATTTGACTTATTGGGAAATGTACTACATTATTACAAATGATGCAATCATAGATAAACAATGCTTGAATGCAAATATCTTAAATAAGTTTCACAGAGGTAGAGTTATTTAATATAGAATTAATATTAAACAAGTATAATTCAGTTAATAAAAAACAAGGGGGAGAAGATGGGAATGATTATTTTTGGAATAGTAGTTTGTTTAGGTTTCTTATTTGCGGATAAGATAATAACTGATGATTTTGCAAACAAAGTGGGAGAATGGTTATGATAATGGAAAGCTATGAAAGAGATCTTAGAATTAAAGAAATCCAAGCAAAAGAGTACAATCGAATTTTAGAGGAATTTGAGGACGAAATCAAACACGACATAGAGTTCGTGTCGTTCTTAATCAAACATATGAAAAACAAAGCTGACGACTTTTATGGATTCGATTTTACTCCAGAGCTTGAAGAGATGCTACAGGATTTGATATGAATTACAAGTCTTTGGATAGCTATTTACTGTCGGTTGTATTACTTGCGGGTAAGCATAACGACAGGGAACTTACAGGCGACCTATTAACTTTAAAAAACAAATTGTTGCTTGAAATGAGAACTATTTGCTTAGGTAACAAAATCAATATCGTTACAAGAATTGACAAAATTTGGAAACAGTTTGTTGCATTATCTGATGGCAACACAGAAGTCAGTGAAGTTATGTTGGCTTTACAGCTTATCACAACTAATAAGAATAAAAACAAATATAAAATGATAACTGCTTTAGCTCTAAATATTGCGAAGGAACACAGGTTTAGCAAGGATGAGCATATTAAGAACTCAAAGATGTTGGTACATAAATTCCTGCACGGAGAAGACAAATGAGAGAGAAGATATTATTAACAGCGATAGCCATATTAATGGCTATGTTAGTTATAGATAACATTAAGCTTAACAACCAATATGAGATTGTTAAAAATCAACAGGAAACAATAGAGGACTTAACATCTAAACTTGTTGGAGCTGGTGGCGATATGACAAAAGAAGAGATGATTTTGTTATTTGAAGCTAATGAGAAATTTCAAGGAATAGGGAAGGCTGAATGACAAAAGAAGAAACATCTTATTATGCAGTAGTCAGATTAAAATCGCCTGAGAAACACAAGCTAA
>DYPS01000076.1 GCA_020719775.1 Desulfosporosinus sp.
AAAAAATTATGCTCAAAAAAACAATCTCAGAAGATAGCGGAGCGTTGTTTTAGAAATTCGACTTCACATTTTGAAGTTGGCTCAAAATGTGAGCATTATTATTCAATACGCCCCATCACGCTTTAAAACCACTTTGATTGTTTTGACCAAAATAATAATGTCAAGCCAAAGTGACCAATTGGAAACATACCATCTATCCGTGGCGACTCTAAATTCATAATCTGTGTCACTTCTACCGCTCACTTGCCACAGTCCTGTAATTCCTGGCTTCACCATGAAGTAATACTGAGCATCTTCTTTGTAGTAGTTGTCGATCTCTTTTTGAATAACAGGTCTAGGTCCTACAAAATTCATTTCACCTTTAAGAACATTAAATATTTGCGGAAGTTCATCCAATGATGTTTTACGTAAAAATGCACCGACTTTTGTCACTCTGGGATCGTTTTTGAGTTTAAAGTTTTTTTCCCACTCTTCGCGAATCTGAGGTTCGGTCTCTAAAAGTTTTTCCAAACGTTCACCTGCATCTTTGTACATACTTCTAAATTTTAAAGTGGGAATTTCTTTGCCGTATTTACCGACTCTCTTGTGTGCGAAAAAAACAGAACCTTCGGACTCTTTTTTGATGAGTATCGCAATCATACCGACGACAGGAAGAAGCAATGGCACAATAATAAGTGCTAAAAAATAGTTGAAAGCAACATGGATTTTTTCTCTAGTTTTACACTTGAGGCGATTGGTAAAAACAATCAAATTGGTTCGAGTATTTGAAAGTTGATAAATAGTTGATTGTGTCAGATCATACGCATCGATGAATGGTACAAAAATCACTTCATCTGTTTTTTGAATTTTTTGGTCAATAATTGCCTGAAGCATTTGAGGATCTTTTTTGGCTGAGTTGATAAAAACGGTTTGTGCTTTTTCTTCTGAAGACTCGACATATCCCATATAATGGTTGTCAAATATCTCTTTGGTTACAAAGGGATCGTTACTATAAACGGTAGCTTTTCGTCTCCATAGTCCAATTTTATAAAGATTCTTTTTTAAGATATTTTTTGAAAGTGGTATCACAAAAGAGATGATTCCAAAAGTCAAAACAATGACTCCCCTTGAATACTCTTCGATAGAGTGTGTCATAGCCAAATACGCAAACAAAATAACAAGACTAAGTACAAGACTTTTGATAATCATTTTACTCTCATGCCAAAAATCGAAACGATACGTGTAGATCCCTTCATGAGTAAACACTGCAAGCGTGATCAGATAAAGAGGATAGAGAGTGACAAAATTAAACAAACTATCATTGAAAGTGTCTGTAGGTGTAGCAAAAAAAGAGAAGTATAGGACATGAGAGAGATAAACTGAACAAAGAATCATCAGAAAATCAGACAAAATAAATACTGCACTTGCATAGAGATTTTTCATTATTTACCTTATATTTTAGTCTTTTTGTTTTGATTTGAATTTTAAAATTTTAACTAAAGCAGGCTTTACTTATTCCACCACCTGTTGTGCATACTTATTTTTTTAATTAACCATGTTGGTAGTTTTTCGTATTTTTGTCCAAGTTTATAGGCAAAATACTTCATGCTGTTTCTGACTATAAACTCAGGAAGTAGATACCAAGCCCCTTGTTTGATGAGAAATCTATATTCAGATTGAATGTATTTGATACCTTCCCCTTCCGCTTTACCAAAACTTTCAAGTATCCACTTTTCTTTTTTATGAAAAACGCCAATATCAAAATATCTTCTAAACTCCTCAAGCACTGTATAGCTATGGGAGTGATATACTTTCGCTTCTGATGAGTAAACTATATGATATCCAGACAGGATTACTTTAGCACCCACATACACATCTTCACCGAGTATCAATCCATCTTTGAAATTTCCTATTTCCATAAGTATGCTTTTCCGATATGCAGCAAAAGAGTTAGAAAGTTGTGCCGTTTTGATGCCATAGCTTTTGATGTCCGCTTTTGTTCTCTTGAGTGTTTTGTTGGGATAATTAAACGCCCTTAAGTGTTTGCCAAAAAGATTAGTATCTTCGTAGCTAAGTTGTCTTCCGTAGGCTGCACCAACTTTTGGATCATCGAAATATTTGACTATTTTTTCAATGGTATATTCGTCATATGGAAGTGCGTCTTGTGTTAAATATACAACAATTTCTCCTTGTGCATATTCTACCGCCAATGCTCTCGTGCCTCCATGATCAAATTCATTTTGAGGTATCACAATGATGTTGTTGGTATGTTGTTTGGCTATCTCTACGGTTTTGTCTGTCGAAGAGGAGTCGATAATAAGGAGTTCATCGGCTTGAAGTGTTTGTGCGGTGATTTTCTCCAAGAGAGTAGAGAGTGTTTTTTCAGCATTGTAGGTTGGGATGATGATGGTAAGTCTCATTGTTTTTCTCTTTTGGATTAATGTTTTGGACCCAAGTTATTCACCAGCCCATCCCAAAACCCCTTAGTGATAGCTTTAAGGTGTTCTATTTTACGATCAGGTGCTATAAGGGGAAACAAAACTATCCGAATCAATGTTCTAAAGATAATTTCAACCCTCGGCATTACGGGAAGTAGGTCGGACCACAATGCCAAATAGATTGCGTTTCGTGTCATAAAATAATGCCTAAATGGACTCCTGAGAGTAAACTTTATTCCTAAAAATTTTTTAAATTCATCTCCCAAAGAATGTTCGATAATAACATCGCCATTGACAAATATATTTAGATTGTATTTATATACCGCACGCCAACACCACTCTATATCCACCCAATCAATAAAAAAATCATCTCTCTTAAGACCTATTTGTTGAAATACACCAACAGGAATCAACATACCAGAAGAGATAACATGAGTTGCTTTGTTGAGTCCTGGCATAGGCATTGATCTTTTAATGGTGGGAGCAAGATTGATGATTTGTTCCATTTTATTTTGGGTTTTATTGAAAAAACTTGGAGACAATACTGCTAATCTCTCATACTCTTCTTGAGTCATATTGGCAACAGCAGAGAGCATTTTTGTTTTAAAATCTGACGGATAAAGCGTGTCTTGATCACTAAGCCATATCAAATCATATCCCTTTTCTATAGCAATTTTGATTCCTCTATTTTGTGCTGTCGCAATACCCTCATTTTGATCCAAAAGAATCAATTCAGCACTCTTCGTATCAGAGACTATCTTCTTTATATCAGATTGATTGATTGATCCGTTATCTATAACAATAATATAAACATTATTTACAGCAATGGTTTGAATGGTTTTATGTAGTGTTGTTGCTGTCGGGTTAAAAGAGATCAATATGCATGCTACACTCTGATTTTTATTCATTTGTTTATTCCTCTTTTTTGTCTGATGTTAAAAATAAATTTATCATAATATATTCCCACATAGATAGCATAATAAAAACAAAAAAATAGTAAAAGAAGTATATAACAAAATAAATTGAACCAAACAAAAAGAAAATAGAAAAATAGAGTAAAGGATAAAAGATGATCCCAAAACTTTTGGAGGCAAGAAACCCTCTCCATGTCACTCCTGTCATGATGCCGTAGAGGAGAAAAAAGAGTGGTGTTGCAATCCCTATAGAGTCATAGACATATCCAAACTGCGTAAGCCAAATGAAGTTTTCATTGAGTCCTGCCTCCCAAGCTCCATCAAATTCACTCAGCCACACTTCAAATCCACTAAGTGGTGTTTCATGAGCAAAAAATTCATATAGCGAAAAGAGAGGCTCGGGCAACAGATAAAATCCTGTATGAGAATACTCAAACGATAATCCCCCCTGAAGCAGACAAGAGAGTCGATTGAACGAGACCGCTCCATAACCCAAGATCATCTCCCATAACGCATCGGTATCATCATATCCTCTTGCGATTGAGAAAAAAATAAATAGCACGACTATCACAACAGCCAAAAATGCAAATAATATTATGGAGAGTTTGAGGTGTTGTGTTTTGGGTCTCTTGTCAAAGACAAGAAACTTCGTAACTATCACAAAAATGCCAATAATCAGTGGCATCAGTGCAAATCGAGACACCAATACAATCATCACAAACACCAACGCTATCGTAGCGAGTAAGAGCAAGGATCGAATCAGCAAAAGAAAGGGGATTGATTGTTTGACCTGAAGTGTTCTATACCAACCCCACCACACTACAGGCACGGCGAAATTAACCAAAGTGGAGAAATCCACTTCGTCTGTTTGTATCATCTCTTTGACTAAAGTCCCTTTTCCTTCAAATGCATAAAAGATAAAACCATGATGATGAACTATAAGATATCCAACGTAACTCAAAAGCACCACAAGCGTTACAAGGAGTACAGGAGCTATCAAGAGTACGGTGGCTGTGTTGTCCTTATTTGGTGATTGCATGGGTGTTTTAAATGTGATAGATTGAGCAAGATAAACACCGCCGTATAAAAATACCAAATTAACTAAGACGAACGCCACCATATCAAAATTTAGATAGCCATAGTTGGTTTCAAAGAGTATTTCTTGCCATGCTTCATTGGGATACAAAAAAGCCATAAACATAGCAAAAAGAGAAGGTAAAACAGCAAAATAGGGACTGATGGCTAAATATGTCATAACATCTCCTGTTTGAGAATTTTGTAAGCGAAAAAATAGAGTAATATCGCATCAATCAAGACACGAAAACTCCATGCATATGCAGCACCGATAAGTCCGTAGTGTGTCACGCCAAACCACAAAGCAAGGAGAAATATCGGTAGTTCGATGAGATGAAACTTTGCTGTGATATCTGCACGACCGATCCCTTGAATCAGTGCATACGGCACCATTGCCATGGCATTGACGAAGATACCTAATGCAATGATTTGAGTAATACGATAACTCTCCTCCGCAAAGGACTCACCCAGCCATAACGTCAAACCAAATTTGGCAAACATAAACACTATTATACAAAAAAGTGCCATAAAGAGTGCCACAATTTTGATGCTTGTGCGGTAGCTTTGATAGACTATTTGCTTGTTTTTGTTCCACTCTGTAGAGAAAACAGTAAACATCACTCCCACTAATGACAAGGGGATGAGGAGTGCCTTACTAAGCATATCCAATGGCGTAGTATAGTAGGCCACGATACTTGCACCAATCACAGAGGCAATGTAGAAACGATCAAAATAGGTCATAATCGGACTGATGATATTGCTTGCGGTGATCCAACCACCATACACAAACAATGAACGAATCTCTAAAATATTTAAAGTGCTGAATTTGTATGGCTTGAGTGTATGAATAACAATCAAAACAAGTGCTATTAGTGCAAAGAGTCGCACTACAAAAAGAGAGAGGAAAAGTACATCCACACCACTACTCCAAAGCGTTGCTACAAGTGGTGCTATAAACATGAAAAGATTCATTGGTGTACGTACAATCGCAGTCCATTCAAAATGTTGTTGCCCTTCAAGTACGCCCAAAAGTGCGGTGGAGAGCATCACCAAAGGAATGGTTAATGCAATCCAAAACGCCCCACGATAACTCTCTTCAAGATAAGCTGGTGAGATTAAAAAAAGCTCATAAATGAGTGCGTGTGCACTTAAAGAGAGGACAATAGCACCTATGACACCCAATGCAAAGACAGCCAAAATACCTACAAAAATAGTGTTTTTGAGTGATGCTGTGTCGTTTGAACCTATTTTTTGGGCTATTTTTTGTGTCAATGCTCTGCCAAGTCCCATATCCAAAACACCAAAGTATCCCACAATCATCCAAGCAATCGAAAGCAATCCAAATCGCTCTACACCGATTTTGTCTATCAGTAGAGGAATAGTAAAGAGTCCTACCATCATCGGAAGAATGGTACTTGAAAAATTGAGTAGTACTTTGGTTTTGAGGGTTCTCACTATTAAACTCCTTGTATGGTATTCATCTGTTTTGCTATATTTTGAGAAAGAGTCCAATATTTCGTATGAACCCTTGCTTGAGGAGTCTATAACGCAAAAGTATGACTCTTTTTTCTCTCCATGTCTTTTCACATAAGACTGAAAACGCCTCAAGCATCTCGATCTCATTGTTATCTAACTGATCTCTATAGTGTTCCAAAAACGCTTTTGCTTGAGAGGTGTTAGGATATAGCTCAAGTTTTTTGGAAATTTTTTTCAAAATAAACGGCAAGTCAAATTGTTTGGCTCCCACGGCATTGTGGGTGTGTTGTCTGTAACCAAGCGTGGGCTGATCAATGAAGCCTATTTTGCCAAATGTACTGGCAACTAAACCAATCCACCAGTCGTGCATGATGGCTTCATTGGGAATGGGCAGTGATTTTTTGACCAATTTGCGATTAAGCATCATCGTACATCCTGTGATGTGATTTTGCATCACAAGATCGCGTAGTGTATCTTTGTCTGCATTGAGGTACTGAAATCGCATCAAGGAAGAGCTGATGGCATGAAGTCTCTCGTCCACCACTTCCAAATCGGTATGCACCAAAAGTGGCATCTCTTCAAATGTTTGTTGCATTTGGTGCATCTTGGAAAGTGTGATCGAAATTTTGTCTTTGTGCCACACATCATCTTGGTCACAAAACATAAAATAGTCTGCTTTTGTTTCTCTGAGAGCGTAATCCAAAAGTATTGCGAAGCTCTGGATGGATCCCAGATTGGAATTTGAATCGATAAGTTCAATAGTATTGTACGACTTTAATATCTCAAGACTCTCGTCGCTACTCCCATCATCTCTAGCGATGATACGAAAATCATCATAGCTTTGTGACAGTAGAGAATCGATTTGATTTTTGAGATACTTTGCACCGTTGTAAGTGGAGAGGAGGATTATTATTTTAGTCATTTAAGTCTCTTTTGAAAAAATCTCGGATTTGCTCTTTTGATACTTTTTCTTTTGGTTCAAGATAGGTGATATTGTCATCTTCTATATCTTCAATATACAATAAAGCAACAGCAAACAATTTATAAGTGACACCTTCTGCAACTAGTTTTGCACAATAGAACTCATCAATCTTTTTTTGCTCATTTTCATCAAGCTCTTGATTAAAATTTATATTCTCCAATAATTCAAAATTAAACATTGAAAATTCAACATTCTTTGAACTCATCGCCCATTTATACTCGCCTATTTTATGAGTAATACCTGCTTTGATAGGATTGTATTCTATATATTTCACTATCGTCTTGAGATACGACATCATACACATACCAAGCTTTAAACCTGCCTTGTCACAGCGATCCGACCCTTTTGTATTTGTTGTTGTAAAATACACTATATCTTGAGTTTATTTTTTGCATAATACTAGAAAGATTTGAAGATGAAGTTTCCAGAAGAAGATGATAGTGATTTAACATCAAGCAAAATGAATAGATGGCGAAATGATATTCATAAATAGACTCCTGCGTGATTTCTAAAAACTTTGTAAAGTCTTCATTATCATGATAGATGCTCTCTCTTGCGACACCACGATTGACAATATGATAAAACCCAGCTTTTTCAATTCTATTTTTTCGAGGCATAACAAAACTTTTTTATTTATTGTAGTACTTTTTTAGTTAAGAATTGACCTCTGACCCTGCTTGCCATTCATGCTTCATTCATGCTTTCATGCTTTCATCTTAATGTGTGTGAATCCTTTTGCTTATATAATGAACTATAGAACTTTTCATTATAAATCACTCGATTACTCACAACATAACCATACAAAAAACTCAAAGGCAATGAGAGTGTTTTTACCAAAAATAAATTATTGATGAACGATTTGAGAACTATAATCAAACCAAGTGATAGTCCGTTGCCGATGAAAACAGCTATCCAAAATACCACCATTTTTATCATAAGCATATCATCTTTTTTGAGATTGAATGTATAAAAAAAGTTTGTAAAAAACTGAAATAAATTGGATGCAAAAAAACCAATGATTACGGCATAAATATAATTGATATTAAAAACACTATAAGTAATATAGATAAACAAATAATCAATTCCTACTGTACATACACCAACTAATAAATATTTTAATACTTTTGGTTCAAAAATTTTATCAATCATTTTTGGAAAAACTATCCAAGGCTCTTTTTCTCACTAATCTTGTAATCATCCGTTCTTGTCTTTTTTGTTTAGCATACAATGAAGATACAACCAAAAATAAAATACTGACACTAAGATATACGGCAAGATTAGCACCAGTAGATATACCAAGTACTGAAGCTACTATATCAGACTGCTGAGGGAAAATTATAAATATTACCGCTATAATAAAAAAGAAAAGTATTAAAACTTTATTCAATACTTTATATTTATTCATAAAAGCCATTATAATAAAAGCCAAAGATAATATAACCAATAAGATAATTTTTACTAAAATCATTTTGTGAGCCTTTGTATAAAAATTTCTAACACAATATTGATACTATTCCAAACTGATTGACCTTTTGCCATAGAATAATCTGAATATGTTATAGTACAAGGTTTTTCCATATATTTCATATCCAATAATTTTACCAAATCAATTACTTCAGATGCATGCGACATACCATTATGTCTTAATTCAAATTTAGGATTATTTCTTATATTAATTATTCTAAAACCATTATGACTATCTGAAAGTTTTACACCTGATACTAAAAGCGTAAATATGGTTGATAACTTCAAAAAATATTTTTTAATTTTAGATACATTTGATGTACTACCTTCCAAAAATCTTGAGCCCATAACAATATCTAAGTTCTTTGATTCTATTTCATCAAAAAATGGTTGTATATCATCAGATGAATGTTGCCCATCAGAGTCAAAAGTTACTACATATTTGCAATCAAGTTTTCTTGCCATTGCAATCCCAGTCTGTAGTGCCGCTCCTTGACCTAGATTAACATCATGGGATAATATATAAATGCCTTTAATTGATAATAATACATCTAAACTATTATCTGAAGAACCATCGTTAACAGCTATTATTATATCATTTGGTTTTTTTGTTTTTAAGCTTTCTATCACATTCTTTACTACTTGTGATTCGTTATATACAGGTATAACTATTGCAATTTGTTTATCATTCATTGATATTTTTCTCCTTTTTATTTAAGATCCAACTCACCAAGTGCATGCTTATTGATAGCAGTATAGCCATTGGTTGGATCCATCATGTTCCAATAACCAGATGATGCTTTGACTAAAAAGGAGAGTCCGCTATTCCCCAAGAGCCGTATCTTTGGCATTTGTCGCAAAGCTTTAAAATCTGCAAATCTGTTTCCTTTGGTATAGTCTGCTTTTCCATCAATCAATGGCTCAATGAGTTGTTGCATATAGTTGACATCCATCTGTCCATCGCCATCAATCTTGACCACTATATCCGCACCTAGTTCCATAGCTTTTTTGTATCCAGTGACTACAGCACCGCCAACTCCTTGATTTACCTCATGATAACAAACTATTACCCTTTTGTCATCTGATGATTCAGCAATCATGCCGCTATTTTGAGGACACTTGTCATCAATGACTATGACATGATTAATAAACTTTGGTATATCATTAATCACTTGAAGAATGTGCTTTGATACTTTGTAGGATGGGACAACAACTGCAATATTTTTATTTTTTATCAATTTTGCACTCCTTTTTTCTTTAATTTTGAAATAATCATTTCAATAAACAAAATCCAAACCAGTATCATTAAAGGATACACTGGAAAAGCATATCTGTCTATTGTTGCACCTAAAATAGCATGAGCCAATATGTGTAAAAATGAAATACTACTCAACATAAAAATAAAATAATACTTCATTGAGATTTCTTGATGTCTATTTCTTTTGATTAAAATTAGAGAAATGATCATACTAAAAATAGAAAAAATTGGTAAAAACTTAAATAAAAAATCTGACTTTAGCTTGATATGTTCGAATAATTTTACCAATAAGCTTTTTTCTTTAATGTATTGCTTATAGTTTGTAATGTATTGTTCATAAGGTGGCATATAAAATGTTGTATCAAGTTTTGTATTAAAATTTCGATATGCTATAGCATCATTTTCATACATTTCATGGGGATAGAGATTTGAAATCGCAAGATAGTTTATCGTGTAGCCTTGTATAAGTTCAATCGGATGAGTTTTCAACAAATAAAAAATATAGCTAAAAGACACAAAATTATTAGCATCATTACTTATAATATTTATCAAATCATTTTTTTCATCTTCTGTTAAAATCAAATTTGCTTTAATTGACTGTAGTGTGTAATTATCAGTATGTACGAAATTCATATTACTCCCGCCTATCATTCTTACACCGTGTATTAATTGTTTATTTAAAAAATATGCAGTAGAGCGATTCTCTGACATTTGATTATTATGCGAAATAAGATAATTTTTCCATAAAACCATTGAACTAAAAAGTCCAATAAGTGATATTAGAATGACTAACAGCTTTAATTTGATAGTTCTGCCATCATTGTAGGCTTTATCTACATAAAAAGTGAATAAAGAGAAAATTAATGGTAATAAAACTAATAAAACATATGGTTGCTTAATATGGTAAGTTATTGGCAACATAACTACAAAATATAGCGAAATCAAAAGAAATTTTAATTTATTTTTTTCATATTTTATAATCCCATATTCATAAGCTAAATAAACTGAAGCAAGAGCTATGCTTGATGTCAAAAACTCAGTTAGTAAAACATGATACCAATTAAAGATTAAAGTATCTAAAACAAAAAACACTATAAACAGTAATAAAGATATTTTATTACTTATATTAAACGTAAACAGCAATTGTTTTACAATAGCATAGCTAAGTATATAAAAAATAAAAAATAACACTAATAAACTATTTAAGCTATCACCAATTAGGTTATGAAAAATATAAATTAGCATTGGAAAAGATATTCCTCTAGCAATATCCCAATTCTCAAATCCTATGTCTCCATTTAAAATAGGAATATAGTGTAAGTAATGTCCTCCATCCCATGTTATAATTGGAGGTAATGAAAAGAATACTATTGTGATGAATACATATTCTAGTATTGAGATTAAGTTCTTATTTAACATTTATTATTTCCTCATAATATATCTTTTCATACTGTTCAAATGTTACTTCTTTTAATAAATCTTGAACCATAATTAATTTACTACTTATTAAAGACTTATCTTCTATCAATTCTCTTAACAATTTACAAACATTTTCAACCAACTTGCTACTATCAACTACCCAACCAAAACTTGGATTAGAATAAATTCGTTCAGCAACTGCACCATGATTGCCTGTAATCGTAAGTACATTATTAGTAAAAGCCTCTGTCAAAGTGTAACTATAGCTTTCAAAACATTTAGAAAGATTGATAGCCAAATGAATATTATTTGCATCTAAAATAGAAAAGATATCTTCATATTGATATTCACCATAAAAAGTAACATTATTTAAGATGGATAGTTTACTATAGCTCTCAACATCATGAATTTTTCCTATAATGTACCAATAGATATTGTCCTGATTGGCAAATGTTCTAACAATCTCTTCAAAATATTCTGAACCTTTTATATCGGTAAAATTACCAATAAAGGCAACATTTAATATTTCGTTTATTTCTTTACTACTAGTACTGATATTTGAATTAAAAGGATGTGGGAAAACTTCTATTTTATCTGACTCAATAGTTAAATATTTACTTATCAAATCTTTATGTGATTGAGATGGTGAAATAAATAAATCAACGGAATCAAAAATTTTATACTTTATATATTCTTTCCTTTGAATAATTTTATACTCTTCAATATTAGCCACACAAGATGTTTTACTGAGACATTGTTTACATTTTTCTATGTCCGTCTCAAAATTACAAAATTTAGATTCATTGTTAATCAAAGTGTAATTATGACAATACAATAAAAAATCATGCAATGTAAAAAAAACTCTTGTATTTTCTTTTTTTGCAGTTTCAATCAGAGACAACGAAAAATGCTGAGGTGTTTGAAAATGTACTATCTTAATATCAAATACATTTATAAGAGTAGAAAATAGTTCATTTACCTCTGTAATATTAACATCAATACAATCCCATTCGTAACATCCTAGTGAAATTTGGTGGTATTGATCTGCTGTAAAGATTTCAATAAAAATATCTTTGCTATTTTCCGAATAAAAATTAATAAATACATAGCCCAAATTTCTAAAGTATTCAACAAGTTCAATTTGGTGTTTTAAAGCTCCTGAAGGAAATTTACGAAGGGGTGCTACATTCACTAGTAATACAATTTTACAACTATTGTTTTTCAAATTTAAAGAAATGTCAAGATTAGCATACAATCTTTGCATAGTATTATTTTGCTCAAAGCCTTTTAACAAATCTTTTAATTGTGGATATCTTTGATACAAAATATCTGCATTCTTTTTTATTTTTTCTAATTTTTCTGGATTATTACCAAATGTCATACTTCCTTTGTGATGAATAAAAGTAGTATCATCACAAATATGTATGTAACCACCAACATATAACCTCATTCCAAAGTCATTTTCTTCAGCATATCCTTTACCATAAATAGTATCAAAATATCCAAATTTATTGAGACATTCTCTTTTAATGTACATACAAAACCCAACTGGACTTGGTATTTCTGGATAATCACAAGGTGAAACAAATTCTACAAAACTAGCAAATGTATCAAGATCGAAACCCACAGGAATTTCATTATCTTCCCATTGTTTTGGAACAGAACATAATGTTGCATTATTTGATAAAGCTGTAACAGTGCCAATATTAGATTTACTATAAGCAGCCTGTGTCATTTTCTCTACCCAATTTCTAGTAACAACAGTATCGCTATTAAGCAATATAACATCATTTGCACTATTTTGTTGCATACCATTATTTACACTGCCAATAAAACCTATATTATTTTTATTTTTAATTAAAATAATGTTTGTATTTTTATACTCATCATTTTTTAATGTTTCATAAAATGACAACAAATCATTTTCATTACTTCCGTCATCAACCAAAATCAATCTATGCTTGGTTAAATCTGTATTTATCAGGATACTATTAAAACAATCGATTAAAAAATCAAATCCGTTGTAAATTGGAATTATAATGTCAATATTTTTTTTATTGGGTTCTATCCTAAACTTATTAAAGGAGTAAAAATTATTTATATCATGTTGACTTTCATTCATTTTGATTTCACTAGCTTTATAAAAAACTTTTTTAATAGTTCTTCTAATCCCATACAATTTTACTTCTTGAATAGCTTTTTTGATTAATTGCGGATTATTCTTAGCATATTTTGCGATAGTGATAAGCTTTTTTATTTTTGAAACATTATGAACTGCTACGATACTATTTTGGCTGTGTGTACTTCGTCCCTCTTTACTTCCATACTGTAT
>DYPS01000077.1 GCA_020719775.1 Desulfosporosinus sp.
TTATGAGATTAGATATACACTTAACCAACCATCCGCAAATACAAAGTCGCTCTAAAGCAAGTGAGCTTATTAGAAATAAAAAAATCAAAGTTGATGGTGTAGTTATCACTAAAACATCGTTTAATTATGAAGAGGGGATGGAGATAGAGATTCTCCAAGATGAGTTTTTTGTGAGCCGAGCTGCTTACAAACTCAAATACTTTTTGTTTGAAATTGATATAGAACTAAAAAATAAAACAGCACTTGATATAGGAAGTAGTACAGGTGGATTTACCCAAATACTTTTAAAAAATGATATCGCATCTGTTACTTGTGTTGATGTTGGGACAAATCAACTACACGAAACAATAAGGGATGATAAGAGAATAACAGTGTTTGAAAAAACAGATATAAGAAATTTTAAGCCAGATATCACTTATGATGTGGTGACTTGTGATGTTTCATTTATCAGTATTTTACATATTTTAGGTGATATCGCAAGGTTAGCACATAAAGATGTGATAATCCTTTTTAAACCCCAATATGAAGTGGGACAAAGTGTCAAAAGAAATAGCAATGGTGTGGTGCAAGACCCGCTGGCTATAAGAGTTGCAAGAGATAGATTTATAAGTGAAGCTTTCAAACTGGGCTTAAATTTTGTCCATGCGAGTCTTAGTAAAGTAGCAGGGAAAGAGGGAAATATTGAAGAGTTGTTTTACTTTAAAAAGTAGTATTACAAGTATTACAATCGGTGGATTTGATGGGATGCATATCGCTCATCAAGAACTTTTTAGAAGGCTTGATGATAATGGTGGCATAGTTGTGATTGAAACAGGTTATGCCAATCTTACTCCAAATATAAATAGAGAAAAATACACTATTTTTCCACTTTTTTATTATCCGTTAGCTGATATTAAACATTTAACTCCGAAACAATTTGTGGGGCTTTTGAAAGAGGAATTTCCAAATTTACAAAAAATAGTTGTTGGATTTGATTTCAAATTTGGAGCGGGTGCAAGTGGTTCGATTGCACTACTCAAAAATTTTTTTGATGGAGTTGTTGAGGTTGTGAATGAGTTTGTTTGTGATGATATCGCTGTTCATAGTAGAAAAATAAGAGACTTTATAAGTTGTGGCGATATTGAAAAAGCAAATAAATTTTTAGGGAAAAATTACACACTGAGTGGAATTCATATTAAAGGGCAAGGTTTGGGAAAAAAACAATTTGTCCCCACTATTAATATTGAATGTAAAAACTTTCTGCTACCGAATGAGGGAATTTATGTAACTCGCTCTATGGTAAATGGGATAAAATATCCAAGTGTGAGTTTTTTGGGTCATCGAGTTTCAACTGATGGAAAATACGCTATTGAGACACATATTTTAGAGAATGATTTAGACGAGATAAGCCCATATATTGAGATAGAGTTTATAGTAAAAATTAGAGAAAATTGTAAATATAATGATATGGAAAACTTAAAAAAACAAATTCTTGATGATATTGAGGTTGCAAAACAAATACTTTTATAAGCTAAATTTTATTAAGTCTTTTTTGGCTATAATCAACCATATTTAATAAAAATATAAAATAAGATTAAGGATAAGATTTGAATGAATATTATTATGAATTAAAAATTACACCAAATAAATATTATGAATTATTTTTGGATTTACTAATGAGTTTAAGTGAAGATGCTTTAGAGGAGCTTGATGGTTCTATTATCATACGAAGCGAAGAGGAGCTTGATGAAATTATAACTGGTATAGAGTATTTTACAAAAGAGCTTGCAACTACTCTTGATAATGAGATTACTTGTGAAACATCTTTGGAAAAGATAGAAAATCAAAATTGGATACAAAAATACAAAGATAGTATAGAACCTGTTGTTTGTGGTAAATTTTATATCCATCCTAGTTGGTATGAGCCCAAAGAGGATAAAATCAATATCTTAATTGACCCAGCTTTGGCTTTTGGAAGCGGGCATCATGAAACTACGAGTAGTTGCCTTGATGCGATTAGTAGTTATGTCAAAAGTGGAGATACTCTTATTGATGTAGGGACAGGAAGTGGAATACTTGCTATTGCTGCAACAAAACTTGGAGCAATTTGTGATATTTGTGATACTGACTCGCAAGCTACTGAAAATGCGGTGATAAATTTTACTTCAAATGATGTAGTTCCAAATAATGCTTGGACTGGAAGTGCTGTTATTTCAAAAGAAAAATATGATTTTGTAGTAGCAAATATCGTAGCAGATGTCCTTATTATGATACATAAAGACTTAAAAAAAGTTTTAAAAGATGGTGGTATATTGATACTTTCAGGGATACTTGAAAACTATGAGGATAAAGTACTCAAAAAATTTGAAGAGTTTGAAGTGATTGAAAGAATTGCAAAAAATGAATGGAGAACTCTTGTATTAAAAGGAAAAAATAATTAATGGCAAATCAGAAAAATAATAATAACGACAACAATAATAATGATGACAAAGGGTTTTTTAATAATCCTATTTTAGTCTTTGTGATATTCTCAATCGTTTCAGTTATGGTATTTAAGACACTTTTCCCGCAAGATGATATGAATGCAAATGGAGCTGCTGGAACATTTGGACAACAACAAAAAATAGTTTCTTATTCAGATTTAAAAAAACTTATTAATGATGGAAGCATAGAATATGTAGGAATAGGGGCTACGACTATTAAAGCAACTGGAAAAGTGGCTAATGGCGAGCAAGTAACTTATAAAGTACAAAGAGTTGTTCCAGATGCAGCTTTAATTTCAACTTTGGAATCAAAAGGGGTAGCGTATGGTGCTTTTAGTGAAGAAAATCTTTTAGGAGATATGCTTTTTGGATGGGTTTTACCTATTTTGATATTTTTCCTTATTTGGTCATTTTTGGCTAAAAGAATGGCTAAATCTATGGGTGGCGGAATCCTTGGAATGGGTGGAAGCAAAAAAATGATAAACAGTGAAAAACCAAATGTGAAATTTGAAGATATGGCTGGAAACAAAGAAGCAAAAGAGGAAGTGGCTGAGATTGTTGATTTTTTAAAATCACCAGATAGATATGTTAACCTTGGAGCTCAAATTCCAAAAGGTGTTCTTTTAGTAGGACCTCCAGGGACTGGGAAAACTCTCTTGGCAAAAGCTGTTGCTGGTGAAGCTGATGTTGAATTTTTAAGTGTGACAGGTTCTAGTTTTATCGAGATGTTTGTGGGAGTTGGGGCTAGTCGTGTGAGAGATTTGTTCGAACAAGCAAAAAAAGTAGCTCCAGCAATTATTTTTATCGATGAGATTGATGCTATTGGAAAAAGTCGTGCGAGTGGTGGTATTGGTGGAAATGATGAGAGGGAACAAACATTAAATCAACTTCTAGCAGAGATGGACGGATTTAGTAGTGCTGGTGCTCCTGTGATTGTTCTGGCTGCTACAAATAGACCTGAAATCCTCGATCCTGCTCTTTTAAGACCAGGGAGATTTGACAGACAAGTTTTGGTTGATAAACCAGATCTTGAGGGAAGAGTTGAGATTTTAAATGTCCATATCAAAGGGGTCAAAGTTGGTAAGAATGTTGATTTAAGAGAGATAGCAGTTATGACTGCTGGACTAGCTGGGGCTGATTTAGCAAATATTATAAATGAAGCAGCTCTTTTAGCGGGGAGAGGCAATAAAGATGAAGTTTCCCCTGAACACTTCAAAGAAGCAGTTGAGAGACAAATTGCTGGACTTGAAAAGAAAAGTAGAAGAATTTCTCCAAAAGAGAGAGAGATAGTTGCTTACCACGAATCTGGACATGCAGTTATGGCTGAAGTGACTAAGGGTGCAAAAAAAGTGAATAAAGTATCGATTGTTCCTAGAGGTCTTGCAGCTTTAGGATACACTTTAAATACACCAGAAGAGAATAAATATCTTATGCAAAAACATGAGCTTATCGCTGAAGTGGATGTGCTTTTGGGTGGTCGTGCGGCTGAGCAAGTATTTATTGGTGAGATTAGTACGGGAGCAGGAAATGACCTTGAAAGAGCAACTGAGATAATCAAAGCGATGGCAAGTGTTTATGGGATGAGCGAAGTTGCAGGGCTTATGGTACTTTCTCGTCAAACAAACCAATTTTTAGGTGGTGGACAAACAAGTAAAGATTATAGTGATAAGCTAGCTCAAGATTTGGATCAACATATAAAAAATACTTTAAATGAAAGATATGACCATGTTGTAAAAACATTGAGTGAGTACAGAGAATCTGTAGAGTTAATGACGAAAGAACTTTTAAAAGTTGAGGTTATTTCTGGAGAGAGAGTACGAGAGCTTATCAAGCAAACTGGTAAAGAGATTTACGAGGGGGGAGACCTGCATCAAGATGGAAAAAATAATTTATAATCAACTTATTTTAAAAGAGGGGTATTCTAAAATAGGGGTAGCTTTTGGTATCTCTATAATACTTTTTTTACTTGGATTTTTATTTTTTGCCAAAATAGGAATTGCAGCAACTCTCCTTTTGCTTTGGATATATAGAAATGATTTTTCAATTATTAATAATCCAGCTAATTTAAGTGATACGATTTATGCTCCAATAGATGGAAAAATAGCAAGTGTTGATAAGAGTGAAGGGAAACAAAAAGTTTATATAGATGTAAACTTTTGTGGTAGTCATATTTTAAGAGTACCAATGGCTGGAGTGTATACTATCAACTCTTTGGTAAATGGTTTAAACCTTTCAAGCTGGGCATATAAAAGTAAAACTTTAAATTCAAGAGCAATCCTTTCTTTTAAAGATCAAAATGGAGATGAAGTAAAAACGGAGATTATAAGTGGATTTTGTGGTTCAAGAATTGAACTCTATCCTGATCATAAAGAAGTTTCTACAAGAGAACCTATTGGTGTTTTTATCCAAGGGACGATTATTGTAGAAATTCCAGCAACTTATGAGATAAAAGTGTATATTGGAGATAAAGTTACAGGTGGAATCTCTGTGTTAGCAGGTAAAAATGAGTAATAGTTTTAAAACATTAACCAATATCCATCCAGATTTACTAGAAACTCTTTTAAAATTTGAATTTAAAGAGATGACAGAGATACAAGAGAAATCTTTGCCATATACTTTAGAGGGAAAAGATATTATAGGGAAAGCAAAAACAGGAAGCGGAAAAACGATAGCTTTTAGTATCCCTATTTTAAATAAATTAAATACGGCAACTTTTGATATTCAAACGATGATATTAGCACCTACTAGAGAGTTAGCAAATCAAATAAGTGAAGAGCTTAAACTTCTTGCAAAATTTAAACACAATATCAAAATCCTTACCCTTTGTGGTGGAGTCCCTTATAATCCTCAAATGCACTCTTTAAGTCATAAAGCTCACATTATAGTGGGAACACCTGGGAGAATTTTAAAACATCTTGAAAATAAAAATTTTAGCCCAAATATAATCGATACTTTAGTGTTAGATGAAGCAGATAGGATGCTTGATATGGGATTTTCAGAGGATATCAATAAAATCATCGCCTATTTGCCAAAACAAAGACAAACGATGCTATTTTCTGCAACTTATCCTTCCAATATAGAGAAACTTTCACGTGATATCATGATAAATCCTGTGAGTGTTGAAGTGGAGTCGGTTCATAGTGAAGAGAAAATTTCTCAAGTTTTTTATGAAACGGAAGATCTGCGGAAAGTGGAAAATATCCTTAAAATTCTTGACCTCTACCAGCCAAAATCAACAATCATATTTTGCAATATGAAAATCGAATGCGATACTCTTGCTGATGAACTTGAAAGATATGATATCTACCCACTTGTCCTTCATAGTGATTTGGAACAAAAAGATAGAGATGAAACTATTACACTTTTTTCAAATAAAAGTTATAAAATTTTGGTAGCTACCGATGTTGCTTCAAGGGGACTTGATATTGATGATGTTGAACTTGTAGTAAATTATAGTTTGCCAAAAGATTTAGAAGTTTATACTCATAGAATTGGAAGAACCGCAAGAGCTGGAAAAAGTGGTCATGCTATCTCTTTAATAGATGGTGGAGATGTAGGGCTTTTTGAAGATTTGACTTATGAGTCACACCATACTTTAGAAGAACTTCCTAGTAAAATAGAGACCAAATATGATGATACTCCAATTTTTAAATCGATTTTCATCAATGGTGGGAAAAAACAAAAACTCAGCCGTGGAGATATTTTAGGAGCATTAACTGCTGGAATTGGACTTGATAAAAACCAAATCGGAAAAATAGATATCAAAGATCTTTGTGCTTATGTAGCACTTGACCCACAAATTGCAAAGAAAGCATACATTGATCTAGGAAACAATAAAATCAAAGGGAAATTTTATAGAGTTTATCTGAAATAGTTTTTTAATTTCGGATAAAGTTTTCTTTGATAAAGTTTCTCCACAAAAAATAAACACAAAAAAAGGAGCAGAAATGGAACAGTTTTCAATACAACACAAAACTATAAAAAATATAAATATTACAGAAAATAAAAACCTGCTCCTGCTCCTCTTATCAAAATAAGACTATTTCAGTCAAGTTTTCCGTTTTTTTAAATACAATAATACATATGATTAGTCCCTATTAAAATAAGAACATTTTAATAGAACATTTTAAAGGATATATAAAAATGTCAAATATAATAACAGACGATAAAAAAATAATAATTTTCGATACAACATTACGAGATGGTGAGCAAAGCCCTGGAGCTTCTATGAATACGGGTGAAAAAATCCAAATTGCACAACAATTAGAAAGATTGAGAGTGGATGTGATTGAAGCTGGATTTGCAGCTGCGAGTCATGGGGATTTTGATGCGATTTCACAAATAGCTCAAACTATACAAAATAGCCGAATATGTTCTTTAGCAAGAGCTTTAGATAATGATATAAAACAAGCTGGATTGGCAGTTCAGCAAGCAAAAATGAATAGGATTCACACTTTTATAGCAACTAGCCCAATTCATATGCAGTATAAATTAAAAATGTCACCAGATGAGGTTATCAAAAAAGCTATCAATGCGGTCACTTATGCAAAAACTTTTGTTGATGATGTGGAGTTTTCTTTGGAAGATGCAGGGAGAAGTGAAATCCCTTTTATGAAAGAGATAATCGATGCAGTTATAAGTGCAGGTGCAAAAACTATCAATTTACCAGATACGGTTGGATATAGATTGCCAAATGAGATATATACAATGGTAAAAGAGTTGCATACATTTATAGATGGAAGAGCTATCATCTCTTTACACAATCACAACGATTTAGGTTTAGCAGTTGCAAACACTTTAGCTGGTATCGATGCGGGGGCTAGACAAGTTGAGTGTACGATAAATGGTTTAGGTGAGAGAGCTGGAAATGCAGCGATGGAAGAGATCGTGATGATTTTAAAAACACGAAAAGATATGTTTGGTGGATTTGATACCAATATCAACACAAAAGAGATAATGAGAGCGAGTAAATTAGTTGCTACAATTACAGGGATTGAGCCTCAACCAAATAAAGCAATCGTAGGGAAAAATGCATTTTCACATGAGAGTGGAATTCATCAAGATGGTGTTTTAAAACATAGTGAAACTTACGAAATTATAAGACCTGAAGATATAGGAATAGAGAAAAACAACTCAATAGTTTTAGGAAAACACTCTGGTCGAGCGGCATTTAAAGATAAGTTAGCCTCTATGGGGATTGATAATTTAAGTGATGAAGAGTTAAATAAAACATTTGAGAGTTTTAAAAATATTTGCGATAAGAAAAAAGAGATAACAGATGATGATATTAGAATGATTATTACAAATGAAAAACTTGTAACAAATGTAACTTATGAATTGCTTTCTTTACAAATCTCAAGTTGTTCAGCTGGTGTTCCAAGTTCTGCTGTGTGTATTAAATTTGAAGGGAAAGAATACACAGATGCAGCTATTGGTGATGGGACAATTGATGCTATTTTTAAAACAATTGATAGGATTACAGGTTATCATGGCAAATTAAATGACTACAAAGTCAAAGCAGTAAGTGAAGGGCAAGATGCTTTAGCAAAAGTAACTTGTAGTGTAACTTTTAGTGATGAAAATCCACCAATGATTGGTCATGGACTTAGTATAGATACGATGCTTGCAAGTGCAAGTGCTTATATTAGTGCCTTAAATAGTTATCTTTCTATGAAAAACTTACTTTCAAAAGATACAAAACACAATCTTTAAAATGAGTGATTTACTTGTTAAATTAGCTTATAGAATAGAAAGTTCTAAAATACACCAAAAGTTTAGAGCTTTTCTTGTCGACATATTGGAAAATCATAATTCCAAGTACAAAAAAAGATTTGATGCTTTTATGATTTTTCTTGTTTTAAGTACTATTGGAATACTTATTTACGAAGTGAAACACCATGTTCCTATTGAAATCATCTATTATGAATATTGTGCTGTATTTATTCTTATTTTAGAGTGGCTAGCAAAATATACAATTAGTTTTGAATCTCACAAACAGATAATACGAGATTTTGAAGAGTCCCAATATCTCAATATAGACTACAAAATATCAGAAAGTATCAAAATAATCATAAAGAAAAAAATTGCTTATATTATTTCTCTATCATCAATAATTGATTTATTAGCAATTTTACCTTCGTATAGACCTTTACGAATTTTGCGAGTTTTCTTGCTATTGCGACTCTTTAAAATACTTCAATATAGTGGTTCAATCAATCAGTTTTTAAAAATCTTTGTAGAAAAGAGATTTGAATTAACCATATTGCTTGTATTTTATATTGCTATTGTGATGTTTTCTGCAACTGTTATTTATGTTTATGAAGGTGGTGGCTCCAATAATCATATGAATACTTATTGGGATGCAGTATATTGGGCATTTGTAACAGTTGCAACTATTGGTTATGGAGATATTATTCCCCATTCTGATGCAGGTAGAGTTGTTGTTTTTATACTCATAGTTGCAGGATTGGCAAGTGCTGCTTTTTTTACAGCTATTGTTACAAGTGCGATTAGTGAGAAATTAGAGTATATCAAAAAAAATAAAGTAATTTCAAGTGCAATAAACCTTCAAAAATATATTTTAGTTTGTGGTTATGGTCGAACATGTAGAGTTTTAGTAGATAATCTCAGAAGGAACAATCATGATGTTGTGATAATAGAACAAGATCCAGAGATATGTATGGTAGCTGAGGAGAAAGGCTACCTTATAATACAAGATGATCCTTCAGATATTGATTTACTTGAAAATATCGGAATTATGGATAAAATAAGTTCTGTAGTGATTTTAAGCAATGATGATACAGTTAATTTATCAATTATTCTTTCCATAAGAAGTATTAATTCTAAGATTGAGATTATCTCGAGATGCAATAGTTCTAAGTCGAAAAATAAACTAAAAATAGCAGGAGCTACTGATATTATTCAACTTAATGATTCAGCATCTCTTGTTGCTATGGGTTACTTAAAAAGTCCAGTAGCTTATGAAGCAATCAATGACATGCTGACTGATTTTAGAGGTGCAAGTATAACAGAGTTAGAAATTTTCCAAAATTCACCATTTATAGGTAAACCATTAAGTGCAGTAATGTTTAGTAAATTTAATATTACTTTTGTTGCTATTAGCCATAATTATGATAGGGAAAATTTGAATTTCAATCCAAAAAAAGAAGAGATAATTATTGAAGCAAAAGATTTTTTAGTTATTATTGGGTATAAGAGAACTATTAAAGAATTCAAACTGTATCTTCAGTCACCAGAGAAATTTGAGGAATAATAATAATGTTAAGTGAACATTTAAAAATGGGAAACCCTGAAGTTATCATATACGGATATAGTAAATTAGCAGCAGAAATCTCATCTGCTTTAGCACAAGAAAATTATAAATTTTTAATTATTGAGCCAGATTTAAAGATACATAAATTTGCTGTTCTCGATAGATACACTCAAGAAATTTACACAAAAGAGTGTTATGATGATGATGAATTTATCACTCTTGGAATTTGCAATCCAAGCTTAAAAGCCTTATATTGTTTGCATAATGATTTCAATAGAAATCTTTTTATCACTCTAAGTGCTAGAAACTTAAATCAAGATATTCAAATCATAGCTCTTTCAAGTAGTGATAATGAAACAAAAAAATTAAAATTAGCTGGTGCTTCTGTCACTATAAATCCATATGAGATAGTGGGTCTTCGAATCTTTAGACAAATTGATAAACCTATTTCTATCAAATTACTTGAGGGGATTTTACATAAAAATAGTGAATTTCTTATTAGGGAAATTTTGATCACAAAAGGGAGTATTTTAAATGGATTATTTTCAAAAGAGATAGAAGTTATTTCCGCAAATAATCTTATTTTGTTGGGTGTTCAAGATAAAGAGATAGGAAAAGAGTTTATCTTTTCTTCAAGAGGGATCAATCATAAAATTGATGATGGAGATATTATCGTTGTGCTTGGTAAAGAAGAAGATGTGAAGAATTTTGAGGCATTTTTAGTTCAAAATCAAAAATAAGAGGAGGCAAATATGAAAAAAACAATACTCTCTTTGTGTTTGGTACAAAGCTTATTTGGTTTAGAAATAGTTGGGCTTGGTTACGGAAGTGAAAATGAAGCCAAAAAATCAGCTCTTGATGACCTAAGCCACAATATTTCAGTCAATGTTAGTAGTGATTACACTTCATTTATCTCAAAAGATGACAAAAATTATAACAAAAAAGTAAATAAACTAGTCACTATCAAATCAGAACTCCCAATACTTGGAGCGAAGTTCGTTTACGAAGCACCATCGCAAATGATGAGCGTGACACTCTCTAAACAAAATGCTCTTGCTCTTTACACCACAAAACTAAACGACTTCACAAATGAGATAGAAAAACTAAATAAAAAAATCGAAACAACTAAATCAAACGATGAAAAATACTCTTTGTATGAGATTCTTTTAGCAACTCTTCAAAGTTATGAAAAACACGAAATTGTAGCTTTGATGCTCGGATACAAAAGAGGGGAACCGCTATCTATTTCAAGTACAGAGATAGAAGCAAAAATGATAGCTCTTGGTAAAAATATCAACTCTATCGATCTATGCACAAAACTTCTAGCCAAAAACTTTACACAAAAAAATATCTTTGTTTATCCACTTACTACAAATGGCTCAAATGAGATAACCCCCTTTGCAACTGTTTTAAAAGACAATCTTGCTTCAAAACTAAATCAAGCAACCTCTCCAAATACAAGTGACTATTACCTAAGTGGAAACTATGAACTCTCAAACGATGGGATATTTCTCACTTACAATTTACTAGATAAATACAACAACACAATCAAATCATCTTCACTTTTTTTAGACAAAATTGCCTATAAAAACTTAAGAACTACACCAAATAATCTCACTTTTGATCAAGAGGTAGAATTATCAAAAGATAAGCTCACAAGCAACCTCAAAGTGGAACTCTCTTTCAAAGAATTTGGAAGTAAAAATGTTTTACTCAAAAGTGGAAATGAAGTGGAATTGATAGCAAAATCAAATAGACAAGCTTATATCTATATTATTGGGCATACGCTCCATGAAAATGAAAAATTTTCTTATCTTGTAGAACTTCAAGAGGCAAATGGAGATGAGAGATTTCTCTATACTTTGGGGGCTAGTGAAGCTAATCGTCCTGTCCCACTTCCACTTAGTTTTACGGTAAGTGAACCTTATGGATATGAATCACTCCAAATGTTTGCTTCTACTTCCAAGCCTGAACTTCCAACTTGCAAGATGGAAAATGGTCTTTGTAAGATAGGGAATCAACCACAAATAGTTGTAGCCAAAACAAGAGCCTTAAAAGCGAAAAAACAAAGCGAGATGAAAGCGGAAGCAACACTTAGTTTTACAACGGTTGGGAAATAAAAAAATTTAAAGATTGAAATAATTTATAATAATTGTGGGATTTGATTAATGCAATAGCAGTTATTTAAATAAAACATTGTAAAATTGATCTAAACAAAATATTTTCTTTAGAGTTTTATGTTTGGGGAAGTAGTTAAGGTTTGTCATTGTATGACAAAACAAATCCATTTAAAAAGGAAAATCAGATGAAAAACATAGTTTTAAAAAGTACACTTGGGTTGGCGGTGATCGCTACATTATTTACAGGTTGTGGAACTAAAACTTTAGAGCCTCAAACACAAAAACAAGCAGATATCATAGAAGAATCAGATTTCAGATGCAAACAAGATGGTGAACTTGCTCCAAAATGGACTTGTGACCCTTATGTAGAAGGTTCAATAGCTGCACTTGGGATAGCGAAGAAAAATGCTGGAAATGATAAATCTATGCAAAGAAGTGAAGCTATGGCAGATGGTAGAGATGCTTTAGCTTCTCAAATCAGTATCAAAGTATCAAATTTATTTAAATCATACAAAGGAACTACTGGAAGTGGAGAAGCAGCAACATTTGATGCCTCAAGCTCAAAAGTTTCAAAACAACTAGCAAGTGAAACACTAGCAGGAAGTACAGCTATTGATAGTTGGATATCTCCAAAAACGGGAGATCTTTATCTTTTAGTAACTATTAAAAATACTCCTGTAAAAGAGAAAATGGATGAAGCTGTAAAAACTTCATTTGGAAATGACCAAGCTATGTATCAAAAATTTATAGCTTCAAAAGCTCAAGGTGAGCTAGATGTGGAGCTTTCAAAAGCTGGAAAATAATCCCTTACAAACAAAGGATAACTTATGCTAGAGGTGATAGCACTCAAACTCATCACGACACTTACTGGATTTTTATTTCAGGGGTATCTTGATACTTTCAAATATACCAAAATAGATGGTGCTCCATCTTGGTATGGTCAAAGTGGCTCAAACACTATGCTTGTGGGGTATGGTTACTCAAAAGGTGGGATAGAAAATATCCCACTTGCTGAACAAAACTGTAGAAATGATGTCAAAAATAAGATAAATAAAACTATAGAGATTATCATCTATGATAATTTCAAACATATCAAAGACCCAAAAGAAGAACTATTTCTCTCTCAAATCCAAAATGATGCTACTTTAGATACCTTTATCAAAAAAAATATCAAATTTGAAAAAGTAGAGCATCTTAAAGAGAAAAAAGAATCTTTATTTTCAGATGGGAGAAAATATAATGAGACATTTGTAGGGTGTATGGTGGAGAAAGATATTATCATCTCCTATCAAAAAGAGAGACTAATCTCTTTGCAAAAAAATCTCACAAACTTTAAAGCCTCTAATGCTCAAGATGAACTTGATGCTGAACTCAAAGAAAATAGATAAAATAAAAGATACACAATCCAATGAAACAACAAACAACAAAAAAGATACTGATATGGATATTTTCATTATTTATTTTTCACTCTTCATTA
>DYPS01000157.1 GCA_020719775.1 Desulfosporosinus sp.
TAGACTACATCCCATTTGTTTGTTTTTACAATAACAGCCTTCAAAAGAAGTACAAATGGTTAAGAGTGGTATCAATTTAATTCATATCTAAAAATAGAAACTTGTGAATTTGCTAAAAGTGAAATGATAAGAATATGATAATTTGCTTTACATTAAAAACAATTACTTTTATATTTCAGTTTTTTAAATAATAAGATCTATGCATTTTTGTAAAAGCATAAATTCACAATTAATACAACTTAGATCTATAATCTTGCTATATTTAATATTCAGATATCAAAATGTATATCAAAATCATTTTACTCTTCTGTCTGACATTTTACCTTATACAAGCTCAAGATCCTAATATTTTTAAATTGGTTCTTCATGACAAACGATAATTTGGCGGCTCTTGTTTAGATGGATCACCTCCTGGCATGTATGTTCATGAAGGAACAGGTTCAAATAAAGATAAGTTTGTTATGTACTTTAATGGAGGAGGCTTTTGCGGACAACCTGGACTAGCACAAACTTTAGAAGATTGCTATCAGACAAGCAAGGGAAAGCTTGGAACAACCACAGTGTATCCATCATAAAGAAGCTATGTGGGACAAGGACTTTTATCTCCAATAAAATAATAGAATTCTTTATTTTATGATTGGACAAAAATAGACATTATTTATTGTGATGGAAGTTAATATCAAGGCACAAGAGCCGATCCAATTCCTTACAAAGATACGAAATTATACTTCAGAGGAAAAAATAACATGCTTTAACAATTCGGATATTTAAATAAAACTTTTGACTTTTTCAATAAAGATACAATCATAATAAGCGGGTCATCAGCAGGCGGAATAGCAACTTTCTTTTGGGCAAACTATTTATATGATAATACCAAAACATCCAAAGTGTATATGATTCCAGATAGTGGAGTGTTTGTTACTGACTATTTCAGTCCAATTTCTAATCGATAACCTATTAGAGAGTTAGCAAGTGCAGTTATGGAGATTTCCAATGCTGCAGAACATTTTTCTATGCCTTAATGCATAAAGTAATTCAATGGTGACATAATTGAATGTTTCAATAGTGCAAATTCAGCAAAATACTTTAAGCCACCAATGTTCATGGTTCAATCTCCATACATATGATCAATGGTGCATCGATAACATGATGGAACTTAAATGCAAATCAGGTTCTGCTCCTTATTCGATTCAAAATTGCAATTCAACTGAAAGAAACGTGATTTAAGATTACAGGAGAAAGTCAATTGATGCATTTTACAAAATTAAGGGAAACAGAACTGATGTAGGGATGTGGGGAGCAGCTTGTGTCAAACACGGTTTTATTAAAGGTTCGTAGTTCAACAGTACAAAGTATAGGGTGCCAACAACAACCGGGATTACAGTAGCTTAAGCAATCAGATAGTTTTTAAACGATCCTTATAATGCAAAATGGCATTTAGACATGAGCTAATGGCCAGATAACACAGGCTGCAATGGATTAAACCTTGGAATATCAGTTTAGGAATGATTATCGTTAGCATGAGATTAATGTATAAGTTATTTGTGAATAATTGAAATGAAAACAATTTTGATATTAGTTGAGTAAATTATAATAAATATTCGCAACATATTATTTTTAAAGTTTAAAGTTCGTTTTATTGTAAGAACTTTAAAAATGCAAAAAAATAATTTAAGATTCAGAGATATATTAAGTCGGGAATCAAAATTAAATCCAAATATAAATGTAGGCTCATCCAGTTTGATGACTTGTGAGACAGTATTTTTTAATTGATTGAGATCCTTATGGAGCTTGATTTGTCCACATTTGATAAGATGCAAATATTTAGTTCCCACATATTTATCTAAATTTTTTAACTCCTTCTTCGTGATAACTCGGAACCCATATCTAAATTTTAGAATCCTAACCTGCAAGGTCTCTCAGGTGATTAAACAATTATTGAGCAATTTCAATATTATCCGCGTATAAAGGACCAGCTCTATATCCTGTTATAGTTTTTTTAATTACTCCATAGCCTTTCAAAGTATTGTCTTCAACATACCCCAAAGATAAAGACTGCGGCATTTTGATCCATTATTATAAATATTTATTTCTTGAAGAAGGAAAAACTGTTTTATCATACGCATTTATATCCTAAAACTAAATTTAGGCTAATGGAAGAATGAAGTTGTTTTTTGAATTCAATTTACTTCCATTGACCATAAACTAATAATGTTTTATATAGTGTTTAAAACCCCATTTTAGATATTTTTCGCA
>DYPS01000078.1 GCA_020719775.1 Desulfosporosinus sp.
CCATTTTAAAATTAATGAATCTTATGCTTTTTATGTGTAGTATATGTGTAATAATGTACAATCAGTTTATGTTAAAAATATTATTTCTAGAAGATGACCCAATCATTGCTGACATCATTCTTGAGTATCTTAAAATAAATCATTATAGTGTTGATTATGCTTTTGATATCAAAGAGGCAATATCGTTTTATGAAAAAAACCAGTACGATATTTTTTTATTTGATGTAAACCTCCCTGATGGTTGTAGTTTTGAACTTTTAGAACTTTTACGAAATAGTAAAAATCAAACACCAACTCTTTTTATTACAGCGCTTAGAGATATTGCCTCCATGAAAAAAGGGTTTGAAAGTGGATGCGATGATTATATTAAAAAGCCTTTTGAATTAGATGAACTCGAACTTCGATTAAACAATATCAAAAGACTATACAACCTTGAATCAACTTGCAATCTTGATAGCAAAATTATTTTAGACAAATCAAAATTAATCATTTTTGTAGAAAATAAAGAATATAATCTAAGCCATAAAGAGATTGCTATTTTGGAGTATTTATCTAAAAATAGTAATAAAATAGTCTCCAATGAAGAGTTGATAGCAAATATTTGGGTATATGATGAGATACCAACAAATGCTACAATACGAACATACATCAAAAATTTACGACAAATTCTTGGAATTTCTAAAATACTCAATTTAAGAGGAGCTGGTTATCGTTTTATCAAAGAATGAAAAAAAATCTTTTTTTAGCTTTTTAGCCCTTTATATTGTCTCTTCATTTGTACTTATTTTGGTGATTGCTTATTTGTATTTTACAACTATCTCAAATTCTCTCCTTCAAGCTCAAAAACATAAGATGAAAAACCATGCTCTTGAAATTGCTTCAAGTATCGTAACAGCACATATGAATAATACAGAGTTTAATTGTAATTTGTATGGTTCTTGCAATATTGCTTTATATGATGAAAATAAAACTTTGCTTTTTGGTGCAAATATCGATAATATTCAATTTGAAAAAGATGATTATTTAGAACACGATAGTCTTTATGTTATAGACAAATCGGCACAATTACATCTTGGGGTGAAATATATTGTTTTAAAAGATAAAGAGTTTACAAAAATGGAAGATTTACTTCTTCAAAAAGTTATTTTATATACGATATTGGTTTTGATTTTTATTGGTATTGTTGGATATTTTTTGAGTAAACTTTTTTTGCGACCAATAGCATATGAAAGGGAAAAGTTAGATACCTTTATTAAAAATACAACCCATGAACTCAACACCCCAATCACTGCACTTTTGATGAGTATACCTGCTCTTAAAACAGATACAAACTCTTCTAGTTTGGAGCGGATAAAAATCAGTGCAAATCGAATTTCAAATATTTATAGTGATCTTTGTTTTCTTCTTAAAAATGATTTGGATATTCAAGATGAGATAGTATCTGTTAATTTTGAAGAGATTATAAAAGAACAAATCATTTTGATGGAGGGGTATATTAAAAGTAAAAATATTACCGTTATTCAAAAGTTGGAGATTTTACAATATGATATAGATAAAGAATCGGCACAAAGACTCATAGCAAATCTCCTCTCAAATGCCCTAAAATATTCAAAACCAAACCAAAAAGTAGAGATAACTATACATAATAATGTGTTAACATTCCAAGATTATGGGATCGGTATCAAAAAAGATGTTTTGCAAAATGTACAAAAAAGGTATTTTAGAGCCAATAAAAATGAGGGTGGATTTGGGATAGGACTTGATATTGTAACCACTATCACACACAAATATAACATAGATTTAAAGATAGACTCTGTATATCAAAGTGGTACTATTGTTACTTTGAAATTTTTAAGTGAAAATTTTTCTAAAAAAACTTAAATTAAATAAAAAGGATTAAAATGTCAGAAAAAATATTAGCATGTGATAGTGAAATTTGTTTTGAAAAAGACAACTGTGAAAGATATAGACTATGGAAAGCAGGAGCTAAAGATTTCAAAACTCATAATGGTAAAGCACATAAAGGTTGTGGTCAATTTATACCAATCAAAAATACTAAAAAAGAGGACAAATAGATGTTATATAAAAATATACTTTTAGCATCAGCCTTAATATCTATATTATTGTTGAATGCTTATGGAAATGATGAAGTGGTAAATAAAAAACAAGTTACTATAAATGCTGAAACAATTAGTACGGGTGTAGTGATTGGTCAGGAGTTAGCAGCATTTACAATCAAAGATCAATTTGATAAAGAGCATAGCTTAACAAAAGATACAAAAAAAGTCATATTTGCTTTTTCTAATACAGCTGGACAACTAATTAAAGGATATATGAGCTCAAGAGAACTTACTTACTTAACATCAAGAGATATTATTTATATCGCAGATATTAGTGGTATGCCATCGCTTATTGCAAAAATGTTTGCTATTCCAAGTATGAAAGATGATAAATATCCTATTTTATTAATAAAAGAAAAAGAAAATGCAATAAGATTTAGAAATGAAGAGCAAAAAGAAGCTATTATGATCATCTCTTTAGATAATAAAATAGTTAAAAGTGTTAAATTTGTCACAAACGAAATAAATTTAAAAGCAGAATTAGAATAGGTTACTTTAGATTATGAATATCAATTTAAAACAAATAGCTACAATAAGATCACCTTTTTGTAACTTAGAAAAGATGCCAGTTCAACCTAGAGGGGCAAAAAATACATATGCTACTATTGAATTTAAAAAAGAGTTCCAAGAGGGACTTAAAGATTTAGATGGATTTTCTCATCTCTATCTAATATACTATTTTCATAAAGTCAAAGAACATAAATTAAGCGTAATCCCTTTTAATGATAATACTAATACTCCTAGAGGGGTATTTTCAACACGAACACCAATGCATCCTAATAGTATTGGACTATCTGTTGTTGAACTTGTAAGTGTAGAAGATAATATTGTGACTATTAAAGGAGTTGATATACTTGATGGCACTCCACTACTTGATATCAAACCCTATATTGAAAACTTTGACAAAATTGAAGGCAAAACAAAGTCAGGCTGGATGAAATCATCTTCAAATGATATTGAATTAAAGAGGTCAGATGATAGGTTTATTTAGTTGATTATAGAAAAGTGGATTTATCTCTGCTTTGTAACTAAAGTATGAAAAATGTTACTTGTTTGTCACACCATAATGAATCTATTTATTTAGTTTGACACATATCAACAATATCCCCTCAAAAACATCACAAATACAAATAAAATCTAATTTACTTAGTGAAAATATTTTAGGATCAAATATATTTCAAGCACTCGGAACTAAAATAGATTTTGAGCTAGTACGACAAAATAAAGCATGGTTTTTGAGATACGATGATGTAACCTAATATATTGATTCAAATGACTTTTCAAAGCTTTTTGGAACTATTCAAAATGATAAACTATCTGTCTCTATCAATAAAAACAATAATACATTGTATGATGGAGATGAGTTTTTATTTAATGTAAAATCAGTAGATGATGGTTTTGTGATTATCTTTAGTGTTTATGAAGATGGAACAGTTGCTACCCTTTTAAAGAATATAAAAATCCAAAAAGACAAAGCAACACTATTGCCTGATGAAAAATATAGATCAATTCCAGTAGCAAGTATTTTAGAGCAGGGGTGTTTGACTTTTGATATGTATGTTTTGGTATGGAGTGATAAGAAGTTATCTTTAGATAGATTTGCTGATGCTAGTAATGAAACTATTGAAGATGAAAAATATAAAAATCTAGGTGAATTATCGGAATTTGTGAAAAGTAAAAGATTCACAACTATAAAGATAGTAACTAAACCTAGAAAGTGAATAGGTATCTTACGAGAACTATAAATAGTAAGCATTTAGTTGAAATCTACTAAAGTTTAAAATTATCAACATTTGTATTTTTTAACTGATTTAGCATTAAAATATTATTCCAAAGGTTTTCTAATCAATTTGTAATTTTTTGGGTGTATAATTATCAAAATTAAAAGCGAGTAAAAATGGTTTGGTATGAAGAAGAAGTAGGAAAACTTGAAGCAAAAATCAAAAATGGGACAATAAAAAAAGACCAAAATTTGTTTTATGGAAGTTCATCTTTCAAACTTTGGGATACTTTGGTTGATGATTTGGATATGTTCGATGTTTCAAATATAGCATTTGGAGGAAGTACACTTGAAGCTTGTGTCTTTTTTTTCGAAAGGCTTGTTATAGCTTCAAGACCAAAATCACTTATTTTGTATGCAGGTGATAATGACATAGGAGATGGCAAGTCTATTGATAAAATTTGCTTTTTTTTGAATAATTTTCTTATTAAACTTGATACCTATTTTCCACAAATTCCATTTTCATTTATTTCTGTCAAACCAAGCCCAGCTAGAGAGCATCTAGATTGGCAAATTAGGGAATTCAATAGATATGCAAAAGAAAGATTAAATGCTAGAAACAACTCGTACTTTATTGATATTTATCCAAAAATGTTGGATAAGCAAGGTAGGCCAAATAAATATTTGTTTAAACCTGACGGTTTGCATATGAATAATCTTGGATATGAGATTTGGAAAAATGAAATTTTAAAAAATTCTGATATCTATTTAGTACAATGAAAAGAGAATATCACAAATGGTTCAGCCCTAATCTTTCAAGAGATATGGAGCTTTTGATTTTTGGACAAAGTGGTGCAAATGTAATTGTATTTCCAACACGAGTCGGAAGATTTTATGATTATGAAAATTGGAAGATTGTAGATGCGCTAAGGCCAAAAATAGAAGAAGGACACCTCAGACTTATCTGTCTTGATAGTGTTGATGAGGAGAGTTTGTATTGCAATTGGAAACGCTCAGAAGATCGAATTAAACGACATATTCAATATGAAAATTATATTTTGGAAGAAGTTATACCACTTATTTTTCAAACAAATCACAATCATACTCTGATTTCACATGGATGTTCTCTTGGAGCTTACCATGCGATGAATTTAGCATGCAGACATCCTAAACTTTTTTGCAAAGTTGTTTCGCTTAGTGGACGATATGATTTGACTAAACAGATGAATTCTCATAGAGATTTGTTTGACGAATTTTATAATGAAGATATTTATTTCAATACACCGAGTCATTTTTTGTCAAATTTAAACGATGAGAGTGTGATTGCAAATCTAAAAAAAATGGAATTTGTTTTTGCTATTGGGAAAGAAGATGCATTTTATGAAAATAATATCCATTTCAAAGAAATTCTTGAAAAGCTTGGACTAAATTATTCATTTTATACTTGGGAAGGTGAAGCCCATAAGGCCAAATATTGGGCCAATATGGTCAGGATATACTTGTAAGAATTATTTTCCTGATTTGAATTTAACCCAATATTTTTCATAAATTTTAATAGCATCACCGATATCAGTTTGAAATTCGCTATTTTTAAGATCTGTTGCGGTTGGATAAATTATTCTATTATTTCTAGCTTTTTTATCAAGTAAATTTACAGCCAAAGCATTTGGGGAAGCATAACCAATCTCTTCGGAAATAATTTTTGCGATTTCAGGCTTTAGTAAAAAGTTAATAAACTTGTGTGCATTATCAATATTTTTAGCATTTTTTGGAATTACTAATGAATCAACCCACAATATTACCCCCTCTTTTGGATAAACATATTTGATTGCGTCTGATTCCAAATTTGCCATATAATTTTCACCATTGAAATTCATCCCAAGCTTTACCTCTTCACTTAGATAAACTTGTTTTGGGGATTCTGAATTATAAACTTTGATATTTGGTTTGAGTTGCAAAAGTTTTTTGTAGGCTTGCTCTATATGTGCGGGATCTGTATCATTTGCACTATAACCCAAAACTTTCAAACTCATTCCAAAAACTTCTCTCAAATCATCTGTAAGCAAAATTGATTTTTTGTACTCTTTTTTCCACAAATCAGCCCAAGATGTGACGGCACCATTTTCTATCATTTCAGAATTGTAAGAAATTCCTGTACTTCCCCAAAGATAAGGAACTGAATAATCATTTTTGGTATCAAACGATTGATAAAGTAAAGCTTTGTTTATATTTTTGAAATTTGGCAATTTATTTTTGTCAATTTTTGTCAAAAGACCCTCTTTGGCCATCTTGCTTACAAAATATGTTGATGGGACTATTATGTCGTAAGCACTTTTTTTGTCTGTTTTTATTTTTGCATACATCGCTTCATTGCTGTCGTATGTTGAATATTTGACTTTGATTTTGTGTTCTTTTTCAAATTTTTTGATCACATCCAAAGGAAGATATTCGCTCCAGTTATAAACATACAAAACATTTTCTGCACCAAACAAGTTTAGGCATAAAAGTAATACAAAAAAAAGTTTCTTCATTTTCTTTCCCTTATTAAAAATTGTGAGAATACTACTACAAAAACAGTAAAAATAAACATAATAGTACTTAAAGCATTTACTTCTGGACTCACTCCAAGCTTTACCATTGAAAATATTTTGATTGGCAAAATTTCAAACTCAACACCACTTACAAAAAAACTTATGATTACATCGTCAAGTGATAGTGTAAAACTAAGCAAAAATCCTGCAATAACTGCTGGGAAAATATTTGGCAATATTATTTTGCTAAATATTTCAAAATCATTCGCTCCCAAATCACTTGCCGCTTCTATTATATTTTTGTCAAAACCGCTAAGTCTGCTCAAAATTGTTACGATTACAAATGGCAAACAAAAAGAGATATGTGAAATCAAAAGAGAATTAAATCCAAGTTCTGTGTTAAAAATTACAAACAACATCAAAAGGGCAATTCCCATTACAATTTCCGGCGATATTATCAAAATAAAAACTATCGAATTTAAAAACTTTTTACCAACAAATCTATATCTATACAATGCAACTGCGCCGATTGTTCCCAAAATTGTAGCCAATAAAGAAGAGAGTGAAGCGATTGTAATAGAATTTAGTGCGGCCTCGATAAGAGATTCATTTTCAAATAATTTTTCGTACCATTTTAATGTGAAGCCTTTCCAATTGAGTGAATATTTTGAATTATTAAATGAATATGCAATCAAAATAAAAATTGGCAAATATAAAAAAGTGAAAATAAAAGTTATATATAATTTTTTAGACAAATTCATTTTTGTCCTTTTGGTTTGAAATTTTTGAACTAAGCGAATAAAGCCAAATTAAAAATAACATTATAATTGTCAAAACAACACTCGCAACACTACCAAATGGCCAATCCCTAAAAACCAAAAATTGATTTTTTATGAAATTTCCTATTATTAAATCTTGCGCTCCTCCTAGTAAATCAGGGATATAGAACATCCCCAGAGATGGCAAAAACACCAATGCAACTCCTGCAATTATTCCTGGCATAACGATTGGAATTATAATTTTTGTCATAATTGCAAATTTTGTTGCACCCAAATCATTTGCAGCCTCGACCAATCTATAATCTAGTTTTGAAAAAGATGCATATAATGGCAAAATCATAAATGGTAAAAGTGTATAAACAAGGCCGATAATTACTGCAATATCTGTATATAAAAGTTCAAGCGGTTCATTTATAAGTCCAACAAAAATCAAAAAAGAATTGATCAGACCTTTTGTTTTGAGTAAAATCATCAAAGCATAAGTTCGCACAAGCGAACTTGTCCAAAAAGGGATAATCGTCAAAATCAATAAAAGATTGGTGTATTTTTTTGGCATTTTTGATAAAAAATAGGCAAATGGAAATGCAAATACAAGACAGATCAATGTTGTAATTATTGAAAATTTTAAAGATACTAAAAAAATTTGCATATAAATTGGGTCAAAAATTTTTATATAACTTTCAAGTGTCAAAGTATAAATCAAAAATTCATTGTCACCTCTTTGCAAGAAACTTGCGATTACAATCAATACAAATGGCAAAAACCCAAAAACAAAAAGCCATCCAAAAATTGCAGTTATAGAAAATTTTTCAAAAAAGCTTCTAGTTTTCAAATATTGACTCCCACCCTTCATTCCAATAAAAATAAAGAGTTTCACCAATTTTGTAATCAAGTGCATCGCTATCTTCATTGTAAAATTCGCTAGCCAAAATAATCTTGCCATTTGTCAATTCAAGTACCAAATCTATCGTAATACCTTTGTAGATTATTTGATTTAATTTACTCTCAAAATAATTTGAAACTGAAATATCATTTTTATCTCGCTCAACTCTCAAATCTTCAGGTCTTATCAAAATTGTCAATTCATCAGTTTTGCTCTTTTGTGTAAAACTATCAAAAGTCGATTCAATTCCTTCGATTTGCATTTTGCCCTCAGCTCTATTGGTTATTTTGCAATTTAATAAATTTGTTTGACCTATGAAATTTGCTACAAACAGATTTTTTGGATTTTCATAAATCTCTTTGGGTGTTCCAATTTGCTCAATAATTCCATGATTTATAACAACAATCCTATCACTCATACTAAGGGCTTCTTCTTGATCGTGCGTAACAAACAAAAATGTAATTGCTAGTTTTTGCTGCATTTGTTTAAGTTCGAGTTGCATTGCTTTTCGAAGTTGAAAATCAAGTGCGCTTAAGCTTTCGTCAAGAAGTAAAATTTTTGGTTTATTTACAATTGCTCTTGCGATAGCGACTCTTTGTTGTTGACCTCCAGAAAGTTCGTTTGGCATTTTTGAACCATACTCTTCAAGTTTGATAAGTTTTAATGCTTCTTTTACTTCAAAATCTATAGTTTGCTTATCGAGTTTTTTCATTTTAAGACCAAAGGCGATATTTTCATAAACACTAAGATGAGGGAAGAGTGCATAACTTTGAAAAACCGTGTTAAATTCTCTTTTGTTTGGTGAAATAGTAGAAATATTTTCGCCAAGAAATAAGATTTCTCCATTATCGATTGAGTCAAAACCACCTATCAATCTCAAAATTGTCGTTTTTCCACAACCACTAGGACCCAAAAGTGTCAAAAATTCACCATCATAAACATCGAGGTCTATATCTTTTAACACCTCAATATTTTCAAAAGATTTAGAGATGTGTTTAAGTTTCAAAAGTATATCTTTCATTGAACTCCAAAAAAATAAAAAAGTTGTGTATTTTACATTTTAATATGTTAAAAGTACAGCTTCTTTGATTACAATGCTATTTGAAGAAGTAACCAAGCTTAATATTGGAGAGGTTTTATTTCTAGTGATTGATTTGAGCAGATATCCTTTTGAACAATAAGGGATAGATTTTGAAATTATTTGATAGAACTTTATTGTTACTCAACCAATTCTTCTTCTAACATCTCTATTTTATGTTTATATAGATGAATAAGTTTTTCGTCTGTTTCGTTAGAAAGTTTTTTTTGCAAATGATTTAATTCTATAATGATTGCATTTCTCTCTTGTTCTTTGAAATCTTTTTGAATTTTTTTAGAAATAATAAATGACAAATATACAATACCTACCATCAATCCGTAAATTGTCATGGTAAGCTCAAAAGAAACATCATCATTAAGCTGTAAATATGAAAATAACAAAAAAATCAAAATAAGTGGAATAATTATAAACATCTATATCTCCTATTGCTATTTTCTATCTTTTTAGTGTATTTGTCATATTTTTTTAAGGCTATTAAACTGATTTAACATTAAAATGTTATTCCAAATCGTCCTAAAAAGAATATCATAATATAGTATGCAAGTATGGTTAATACTATCGCACCAATTAAAGCTAAATAAAAATTTGTAAATTTTAATAAAATAGGCAAAGATACAAAAAGCACCAAGGATGGTATTACTAACCAAAAAATTGAAATTGAAAGCTTTGAGATAGCATCTATATTTTTTGTATCAACATAAAGCCAAATAAATGCCATAACTGATACTAATGGGATAGAAGCTAATATTGCACCCAGAAGTGAACTCTTTTTTGAAAGCTCAGAAATTGCCACTATTAAGATGGCTGAAATCAATACCTTTAGTGCATAATACATTTTTTAATTCCTAAAATATTATTGTTATTTTCATAGTGATACTCTACAAAATATCCATTTAAATTAACGATATTTTTTATAATAAAGAGTCCAAAACCATATCCAGTTGAACTTTTGTGTCTTTTGGTTTTATCTATCTTCCAACTTCTTAAATCACTCAAAATAGCAATAGGAAGTTTCTCTCCTTGATTTATAAATCTGATACCATTATCACTACAATCTACTATCACTTGATTATCCGTAGAGTATTTCAAGGCATTATCGAGTAAATTTTTAAAGCATATTATCCAAAGTTCACTATCTCCAAAAATTTTATAATTTTCATCAACTATAATATTAATATTCTCTTTTTTTTCTATGCCAACTTTTTCTATTGCACTATTTAAAAGTTCTAAAAGGTTATGCTCTTTTTGTTCAATTTTATCTTTATGAACTATTAAACTCTCTAAAATAGCAAATTCATCAAGCTCACTATTAAGTCTTTGCATAAGCTTTGTCATTTTCTCATTGACCTCATATGAGGGCTCAAGTTTAAGATAAAACATCCCTTTTGCTATTGGCATTTTCATTTCATGTATAAATATCTTATTGAACATCTCCCTGGTTTCCAAAAGATACTCTATTTGAGATATTGAGCTATTGTAAGAGATGATAATTTGATTTATCTCATCATAATTGGAAGAATATTCAAGCAAGGACATATCTCCACTTTGAAGATTTTTGAGTTTATTATGGATAATTTGAAGGGGTTTGAGTGATTTTTGGAGCATAAAATATAAAAGAAACTGTATCATCAAAAGGAGTATAAATACTAGATGTATAAAAATATAGTTGCCATTTTCTTGTAAATCTTCAAGATAGAGTTCACCCATAGGATTATAAATATAAATAACAATTTTTTGACCAATTTTATAAACTTCAAATCCTTTTTTGTTACCCCCTTTTTGAAATAAAAGTTTTTTATTTTTTACATCTTTATTTGGATAAAGTTTCATATTAAACCCTTTTAATTCGTTGTCTTTAAAATCATACGACTCCATAATCAAGGGTTGTAATGAACTTATAATACTAAAATATCTAGCAATTTGATGTTCTTCATTTTGATGTTTTTGTTGTAAATAAAAAAATATCCAAAGGGAAATTACCGCTAAAAATGAAAGTAAAAAAAGATATTTTATTTGTTTTAAAATAGAGTTTTTTATATTATTCAACAATTCTATATCCCCTTCCTCTTAGTGATACTATATGATTTGTATCTGAGAATGGTTTTATTTTTTGTCTAATTTTACTAATAATCATCTCCAAACTTTTCCCATCACCCGATTGAATTGATGGTGAACCGTATAGCAACTGCTCTTTTGAAACAACTGAACTATAGTTTTTAACCAAAGCTTCACACACTTCAAACTCTGCTTCGGTTAAAAAAAGATTATTACCACAATATTTTATATCTCTACTATTTTCATCTATCTCAAAAGCTTTTTTTTGTTTTTGATTATCTTCTTGAAAATCCTTTGCTCTTCTAATAAGACTAATAATTCTTGCATAAAGTTCATCAGGGTCATAAGGTTTTGGAAAATAATCATCTGCTCCTATTTGAAGACCAAGCACTTTATCCGTTATTGAACTTCTAGCACTTGAGATTATGATGGGGATCTTGCTTTTTTTTCTAAATTCTTTTGCAATCTCTAGTCCATCAATACCAGGAAGCCCCAAATCTAAAAGAACTAAATCGTAACTATTGAGATTCATCACAAGTGCCTTGAATGGATCATCGCAAATATCTGTTTTTATGCTTCTTGATGATAAAAAATTATCGATTAGTTCTGCAAACTCCAAATCATCTTCTATTAAAAGTATTTTTAACATAGCTACCCTATCTCAAATAACTTTTAAGCAAAGATGCAAGATTTGCTATCTCTTGCTCCCTTTGCTCTTCGCTGACATGATTACCGAGATGCTCTTTTATATGACCATCAAGCACTTCACTCATAAGCGACTGTATCGCACCACGACTAGCACTAATTTGTTGCAATATTTTAAAACAATCTTTTTCCTCTTCAAGTGCTTTTTCTATGCTACTAAGTTGTCCTTTTATCTTTTTTACTCTCAATATTAGTTTCTCTTTATTTGCTATTGTATGTGCCATCAAAAACCTTTCAAATTATTATAAGTTATACTGGGGTATAGTATCGAAAATATTTTAAAAAAGGACTAAAATGGAAACAAAAACTATTTTGGAAAATTTATCTCATTCGCATAGTTTTGATAATACAAACCAAAGAGCTAAAAGAAATACTCTCTATGCAACAATTTTAACATTTGTAATGATGATAGCTGAGATTGCTACTGGAATTATCTACAACTCTATGGCGCTTTTGGCTGATGGTTGGCATATGAGTTCTCATGCTTTAGCATTGGGGTTATCATTTTTTGTATATGCGATGGCTACAAAATACCAAAATGATATTAGGTTTAGTTTTGGGACTTTTAAAATAGAGATTTTAGGAGCTTACACAAGTGCAATTCTTCTTTTGGTTGTAGCTTTTTTTATGGCATTTCATTCAATTGAAAGATTTTTAAATCCTGTTGATATATCTTATAAGGAAGCGATTTTTGTGGCTGTTATTGGACTAACTGTTAATTTAATATGTGCTTGGCTTTTAAAAGATGACCACTCACACCATCATCATGGAGACGATGAGCATCACCACCACGATCATCATGAACATCAACATGACATAAATTTAAAAGCAGCTTATTTACATGTAGTTGCAGATGCACTTACATCTGTTTTTGCAATAATAGCTTTGGTGGGCGGTATGCTTTTTGGTGCAGTATGGCTTGACCCCGCAGTGGGAATTGTTGGTTCAGTTTTAGTATTTGTATGGGCAATAGGACTTATCAAACAATCAGGAAAAATTTTACTTGATGCAAATATGGACAATCCTGTTGTAAGTGAAATTATTGAAGTGATTGAAAATTCTAAAGTTAAAGCTACTATTACAGATCTACATCTTTGGAGTGTAGGAAAAGGGAAATATTCTTGTATTCTTTCACTTGAAGTTGAAGGGGATGTTGAGGCTGATTACTTTAAAAAAGAGTTGCAAATTCATGAAGAGTTAGTTCATATTACTATAGAAGTTCATAAATCTATCCAGCCTAAATAGGCTAGATAGAGACTTGTATTCAATTTTACTCCATAATATATTTGACTTTATCTTTATACACCACATGGCAAGAAAGACA
>DYPS01000158.1 GCA_020719775.1 Desulfosporosinus sp.
AATCAATATAGTGGGTTGTGTTGTGCATTTTATAAATGTATTTTTATAGGGTTTATAGCTTCTAATATATCATCAGTAGGCAATAAACAAGATTCATTGACACATACAAAAATAGAAGTTTTTTTATTATTGTATCTATTTTCCAATAAAGGCATAAGGCTCTGTTCTATACTGCCCGTGAGAAGTTTATTGGGAATATAAAATTGGTTTATTTCATGTAGTTTTGAGATTGCATCTGTTCCGTTAATAACTATTTCGTAGTAATCTGAGGATAAATCCAAAGCCATCAATAGCCAATTACTATAACTTGAAGGATAAGCTTGAATGTGCTCTATGACGTTATTTATCATCATTTTGCTCATTTCTTCATATTCTTTATTTTCAAATAAATGACTCAATTTGAATAAATTTCGAGACATTAAGGAGTTACCGGACGGAATGACATCATCATTGATGTCTATTTTTCGATGTATTAAGGCGGTATCTTCATCAGAAGTAAAAAAGAAAAAATGAGTTTTTTTATCCCAAAAATGCTCCAACAAGTAATCGGTTAATTGTTTGGCAATGTGTAGATATTCTTCTTTTAAACTTACTTCGTGAAGAGCTATCAAAGCCTCTATGAGCGTAGCATAATCTTCTATATAGGCATTGATTTTGCTGATAGTATTTGTAGTATCATTTTTGAAATTTCTATTCAATCCTCCATCGGGACGGAGCATTTGTTTTATCAAAAATTGAGCGTTTTTTTCTGCAATTTCAAAGTAATTTTTATTGCCAAACACTCTATAAGCATCTACAAATCCTTTGAGCATTAAAGCATTCCAGGAGGTAATCATTTTATCATCTAAAATGGGTCTTTGTCTGGTATTTTGTATTTGAATAAGCGTATTTATCCAAGTTTTTTTCAAAATTATAAAATCTTCATCACTAATTTTATTCTCATTTTTAAAATCTTCATCAGTTTTATTTTTTATCAACACATGTTTTCCATGTTCCCAATGTCCATAGGAATTAAGATTGTAGTATTTTGTAAATAAAGCATACTCGTGAAGAAGATTATCTTGAAGTTCTTTTGCAGTCCATACATAATAGGCTCCTTCTTCTTTTTTCCCTTTATCATTGATACTATCTGCATCTAGAGCCGAATAAAATCCACCAAATGTGGCATTATAAAGCTCTTTTTCTACAAATGAAAGAGTTTCCTCTACAATTTCCCGATACAATGAATTTTTTGTAATCAAATAGGCATCACTGTATAAACTTACCAATTGAGCATTGTCATAAAGCATTTTTTCAAAATGGGGAACATGCCATTTAAGATCGGTTGAATAACGAGAAAAACCACCACGTATTTGGTCATAAATGCCTCCAAAAGCCATTTTATTTAAGGTCAATTGTACAAAATTCATCAAGTTTTCATCTTGCGCCTGCACAGCATATCGGAGTAAGAAATGATAATTATTGGGCAACGGAAATTTTGGGGCTCGATTCATTCCACCAAATTCCAAATCAAAATGTGGTTTCCACACTTGGACGATTTTTTTTAATTTTTCGGGATTGATGATAATTTTTTCAGATTGTATGGCAAAAACATCTTTTTGACGGATACCCTGTGTTAAATTTTCAGCATATTCTTCTATTTTTTCGGGTTCCTTTTGATACATGTCTGCTATTTGCGATAAAATAGATAACCAATTTTTTGTAGGAAAATAAGTACCTCCCCAAAAAGGTCTTCCATCGGGAAGAGCAATAGAATTCATAGGCCAGCCACCTCTGCCTGTCAGGAGTTGAATGGCATCCATATAAATCCGGTCTATATCGGGACGTTCTTCTCTATCAATTTTTATACAAATAAAATGTTGGTTCATGAGTGCAGCGACTTCCTCATTTTCAAAACTTTCAGCCTCCATGACATGACACCAATGGCAAGTAGCATAACCTATTGAAATCAAAAGAAGTTTGTTTTCTTTGCGGGCTTGAAGCAGTGTGTTTTCATTCCACGCTCGCCAATTTACGGGGTTGTGAGCGTGTTGTAACAAATAAGGACTCGACTCATGTATGAGTGCATTGGTGTGTGTTTGAGCGGACATGAATGTAGTTTTTAGAATTGCTAAACTACACTATTTATTATAAATCTCGTCAAAAATTTATGAGTCCGGTCTAAGAACTGGCGATTTTCATAAAAAGAGTTATTTTGGA
>DYPS01000159.1 GCA_020719775.1 Desulfosporosinus sp.
AAAAAAGACCATACATGCTTCGTTATCCCCCCAGCAAGGATCCTGATATCTTCGAGCAGCTCAACAAATTCTCCATCGCTCCAGATATTCATCTCTATGAAGTATCAGCGAAATATTTTTCCAATATCGATTAAAGCAAAAATTTGGTTGAGCAAAATCATGTCGATAATGTATAAAAATTCGAGCTAACATAAACCAAACCTAATACTGTTATGACTCTCAGTCTCGAAGCAGAACGAGTTCTTCAAAACGTCTACGTGAAAGTTGATGATATCCTTGAATAAATAAAACAAAAAGGCAAATACACTCCCCCTAAAGTATTCTTCAAATTTTACGGCTACATGATGGTTGAGCTAAGAGACAAGCCCTTCGGTAATCTCTCCAACTACAGAAACACAAAGCATATTTCTCTCTTCGATCTTTACTTCGACTACTACTCTCCCATCCCCTTCAAAAGAGACTACTACAATCAGTATCTTGTTGGATTTGATCCCGAAGATCATAGCAATGTTAGATACTTCGGAAATGTCAATCTAAATCACAGATAAATCCCAGTCAAATATATATAAAAGCAATAAAAAGTTGTAATGATGAGAGATGTCAAAAAAGCATTTACTACAACTGGATCATTGAAAAGCTTCGAAATCAAGTACGTTGAAGATTGGAATAATTATTACAGACAATATTAGACAAAGTGGAAACAAGCAGTCTATAAGTATTGATTGTATGATGGCAAATATTCTTATATTTAAAATCCTTTATTGAAGGCCAACTTAAACAAAACAATGATCTAAACTAGGACAGAAGTAGTCGCATTGCATAACTGCCACAGTATAATACTTGTGTTTTTATGATAGTTTATCACTTGTACTATGTAAATTAATAAAGTTTTGCTGATGGCAAAGTACAATCATCCATCGGCATGATTGGAATTGAAATGGGTTTTATTATTGAAGAAGTTAAGGAAAGTAAGTTTACATACTAAACGTTTCATTAGGGAAGTAGATTTACCTATTTGCTGATTTATGACAGGCATAAGTGTATCTCAATGTTTTGCATCTGGATGGCAATTTATTTCGTCATAACAAAATAATTACAATTTCATTCAAAAATTCAATCATGAGAAAGATCTACTTTCCACAATTCTTAAATTTCAATAATTAGTAAGAATTGAAATTCAATCAGTATTAGAACAAAATTAATTAACAATTATGGAAGACTCATTGAGAAACAAATTATAATTCGCAAATCTTGTGAATTTTATAAGATATCCATTTTGAAAGATCTGGGAGATATAGACTCAAATTGAATTTAAAACTATAGAATAAACATAATTATTATAATTTATTAATGGAAACACAAACCTTGAATATTTAAATCAATTTTGCTCATTTGAACAAATAAATTTTAATTTTTGCAATAAGTTGTTATTAATTTTATTGATATTTAAGCCATCTTGAATCGCAATTAAGATGGAATATGATATTATAAATTTTTTGAAGATGAAAAATCAAGAGTAGAGTGTTTAAATGCTGATAGAAAGGCTCGTAGTCATGTTTATTTACAAGAATTAACAGTCAAAAGCGAAGTAACTTTCAATCATGTTCACAACAAATGATTTAAATTATGAAGAAAGGAAGCTCATTTGTATCAAAACAATATTTTCAAGCTATAAAAGGTTGATGTTAGTTAACAAACAGAACTTTAAGCAACGAGATATTAAAATAATAACTAATAGTACTATCAAAATTATCTTCTTTTTTTTATCTTTTTATATTTTAAAATAAAGTCTTTTGCTTGATAGCGATGGATTGAACAGAATACAATGAGTTATAATATATTTTTGAATGAAATAGCCTAAATGACCATCATAGATTAATAGCTGGCAGTTTAATTGTATTGTTCATTAATGATCAAAATATAAAACATCACAATATGTCCTTTTTTATTTTAGGGTGGAAGTAGCACTATTTAGCATCGCTATAAGTCATCAACAATTTTTATCTATCCTTCCCTTTTTTCTGACCCCACAAAGAATTACTGCGTTTTTAAGTCTAAGGATCCACTTTTATTCTATTCGTATTCTTACTATACACATTCGCATATTTGTTATGAGTTTTGTAGTTGAAAGAATCTGGCTCTTTCTTTGTTGGACACCAATTAGCCACTTTAGGTTTATCATCTCTTTCGAAAGTCAA
>DYPS01000160.1 GCA_020719775.1 Desulfosporosinus sp.
ATCCCCAACACTCAACGCCTCATCAACTATCAAAACATCAGGATCGACATTAATTGCGACCGCAAAAGCCAGCCGTGCGAGCATTCCACTGCTGTAGGATTTAATAGGCTGATAGACAAAATCACCGATATCGGCAAAACTAAGTATTTCGTCTATTTTTCTTTCCGTCTCTTCATGGGTATATCCCATTAGAGTACCTTGAAGATAGATATTTTCTATGCCTGTGTATTCGGGACTGAATCCTGCTCCAAGCTCAAGGAGTGATGATATGCGACCGTTTACATGTACATGACCACGTGATGGGGTGAGTACCCCTGTGATGATTTTGAGCAGGGTTGATTTTCCTGCTCCATTTTTACCGATGATACCTACTGTTTCACCTTTTTTTATCTCAAAACTCACATCATTGAGGGCATAGAAATCTTTGTGATATTTTTTGCCTAATGGATGGAGTGATTCTTTAAGTCTATCTATTGGTTTATCATAGAGCTTATATACTTTTGTCAGATGACTTACTTTTATCGATGTGCTATGCATGGTTTAGCTCTCCTAATGCTTCAATGACAAAATCTAAATAATAATTATCTTCTACAAATGATTCAATCAATTCTTGTTTTAAATTTGGTTCGATTTTTTTTATTAGTTCTAAAATTGTTTGCTCGAAAGGGATAAGTTTTTGATTTATAATTCCCCAAACAATATCTTGATCTATTCCAAAATATTCATGAGTAATTTGATTTCTAAAATCAACGATTCTTTGATTGCTATGTTCTACTAACTTATCTCTTAATAGATATTTACTTGCATCACCAATGATTTCAAATTCTCTTATAACACTATCCCAATCCGTAAAACTATGAAGCAATTCATCCACATTGTCAAATTTTGAACTTACTTTTTTAATCTTCTGTATGGCTATAAAAATATCAAAAATAAACAACTCAATATTTCTGTCGACTTTATTAATATCAAACATAAATAAAATCCTTCTGAATTTTATTTTTGATAAATGTTTTCATTGATCTAAAAGTTCCTATATCTACAGATTTTTCTAGTGATTTACTCAGGAATTCTTTAGCATCAAAAAGTGCAAAAGCATCTTTTAAATCAAATTTCAAAATAGCAATATCTACATCACTTTTGCCTGTATCTATCCCTTTTGCAACGCTTCCAAAGACTGCAAACTCTTCGATGCCGTATTTTTCTTGAAGCGTGGGTTTGAGCTCTTTTAATTTATCTATAATTGCCCGATTCATAATACATCCGCAAAATGAGGTCTTAATTTTCTAAAAACAACAGCACCAAAAACAAAGAAAAAGAGTGCAATTACCCAAAATTGTAGTGTTAAATCCATTCGCTCCCAAAACCAAGTATGTGAAATGAGGCTATCACGATACCCTTCAATCAGATAGTAAGCAGGATTGTACGAGATGAAGTCATGATACTCCAAAGGCAAAATCTGCATCGACCAAAAGATCGGTGTGATCCAAAATCCAAACTGAATCACCATCACAATGATTTGTCCCAAATCTCTAAAAAACACAATTACCGCACTGCTCATCCACGCTATGCCAAGTACCAAAATAGTGGTACAGAAGAGATAATAAAGCAGTTGTAGCCAATACAGCGAAGGAGAGAAACCATACGCTATAAACATCCCGAGCAAAAAGAGAATAAAAAAGAAATGAATCATCAGTGCAGAGATAATCTGAACGATAGGCAAAAGTGAGACGCGAAAGACTACCTTTTTGACCAAAAAACTATTGTTTAGGATCGACTGTGTAGCACTTTGGAGACTCTCGGCAAAAAAAAACCATGGCACCATGCCTGCCATGAGCCAAAGTATAAACGGCACATTCTCTACGGGCATACTCTTAAATCCTACTTCAAACACAAACCAAAAAATAGAGATCATCACAGTAGGCTGCACAAACGCCCAAACAATCCCAAGATAGTTGCCCATATAACGAGACTTAAAGTCGTTTTTGGCAAGGTCTATTAAGAGTCTTTTGCTTTTGAGAATGTCCCTAAGAAAGCGATAGAAGGTAACAAAATAGCTCAAGACGACTCCTTAATAGTTGTATTTTGCAAGATACCACTCCACCGTCTTCACGATGCCTGTATCAAAAGTCTCATCAGCCTTCCAGCCCAATTTATTTTCAAGTTTAGTAGCATC
>DYPS01000079.1:0-5738 GCA_020719775.1 Desulfosporosinus sp.
GTGAGGTTAATTTATAAATGCATAACGCTTATCAAATCCAGTGCTTCCTCATAAATAGTGGCGTCGTAGGGACGTCATATCCAGGTAAAACATAAAAAGTATTTTATACATAGAAAAACCTTTAGGGAAGTTTCGAGATAGATAAAAACTTCAAAAACAAATTTCGAGGTAAATATTTGAATCGAAGATAACTTGCAAAAAAACTTAGATTTAACTTTGGGTCTAAAGTAAAAAATAAGGCTGGGAAATAACATATATATTCATAAAGCTCTTATGAATAAATAGAGTTGGGTTACTGTTACTATCTCGGCTTTTGAAGTAAGATTGAATTATTTGTATAAGTTTTACAGTCGTGTTTATTTATTGTTGATTAAATATATTAATGCCTCAAGGGCCAAGACTTAAAGAACTAACAAAGTAAAGTGCTACTAGCTAATAACAAAATAATATATTAAGTAAAGCCTAGAGGATTTATTTGGAGAATTAGGCTGGAACAAAAATAAAGCACATTGATAATAAACAATTTTTTATTCTGTTAAAAATATTAACAATTCAAAAAAAACTATAGCTGTAGATGTCTTAGCTACAATTTTATCAGCATCAAGACTCTAATTTTTAATGAATTCTAGCACATCTTTTACTTTTGATATGTTATATTTTTGTAAGTTATAAATTATTCAAAATCAAGAGCTGAACATTGCAAATAATGCTTTAAACAAATTTTTATGACTGTTCCGCTTCAACAGTTAAACTTTTCATATTATTTTTACATACTTTGGAGGAAAATGACCATGAAATATCACAAAATTAGACTAATATTTATGTGCTATTTTCGTCAATTAAATGCTGATATTTAAAAGCCAACAAAATAAAAAGCGTATAATGTAAAAGATATCATTGAAAACTGGTTGGGAACATGTTGTTCATCATCATGTAAGGGTGTTGCCAGTACATAAATGGGATTTGTGGTGCTTGCTAACATTGTTTCTTTTTTGCGGATTCTTCGTATTATTTCATGACTTTTTTTCCATTGCTTATGACTTTTATTTCACTATTTATACACTAGGGAAGCTTTTTTTGTTAATTTCTAAGATAGATTGATGAATTTGTCTTTAAAATTGTCCGTTTGGCAGCTTAATTAAAACGCAGCAGTTATTGATGATCTTGGTGATTTTTTTCCTGATGATTTTTTTCTTTTTTCTTCTTTATTCAGCTGAATCTGGGATGTAGTCGTTGTCTTCCAGTACATGTTCAGCCTTTTTTTATAAATTGCTGATTTTCTAATAAGTGAGTTATTTTTCCATTTACTATTTTAATTATTATGACATAACATATTATTCTAATTATATTTAAACCTGAATGCATATTCAGTGCGAATGATTATATTGCATGTTATTCTTCGATAAAATGGGTTGATGGGTTATTTAGATATTATTTAATTATCGCTCCAGCCTCAGTTTGCATATAAATAATGAACCATCTTACAATTTGAATTTTTTAATAAATATGCCATCATATCATGTTCTTCCATCTAGGCATATAAAAATAAGTTTATGGCTCAATGACAAAAACAAAAATATTAAAACTATGCTCATCTAGGCATGATACTTCAAAAATGACGTGCGATAGACAAGTATAGCTTGTTGGGATGGTAATAGAAACATTTTTAATTTTAGTTAGTAGTATTAATTAAACGATATTTTCTATTTATCAAATTTGAGTATAGTTATATTTATAGATGCAGTTGTAGTTATAGTATAATATGGGTCGAAAAAATAATAATTTAAGACCAAATAAGTTGGACGTACATAAACATGGCATTAATCTAACGAAGCAAGACAGCTCTTTATTTCAGTTTCTACCTTGGTACTGGTTTCTATTCCCAGATTGGTAGTTTTACCTCCTTTCCTGACCTTTATTCTGGTAGTTATCTTTTCGACTATAATTGTTAGTGCCATTGCCGTAATTATTATTGTTGCTTCCATAATTATTGTTGTTGTTATTGCTGTTGCTTCGATTTGAGTTGTCACTTCTGTTATCGTATCTACCGTTGTTATTTGGATGTCTTTGATCCCTAGACCTGTCACGATCTTATCTTCCCTAATAGTTTTGTCTCCTTTGATAAGGTTATCTTTATTGCTGTCTATTATCATCTCTATTATGATTTAAACCTTCTCTTTTTCTATTTATTTCGATCCTTCTTCCTAACGATCTTTCAATTATTTTTATAAATCTTTCTCCGCCATACGATTTTTTATCAGTTCTTGATACAAAGTCTGTAGAGAGCTCTTACAAAGGATTAGAATAAATTCCCTACTTAAGATTTACATCATGCCTAAAACCAAAAGGCTGATTAAAGACATACTCTAAGGCTTAATTCTAATAAGTTTGTACACAGACATATCCGCTTATGGAATGTTCTTCATGAGTGAGTGCAGTAGAACTTCCAATGCTTATGCTATCAGAGTTGGCTAAAGTTCTGCCTAAAGGGCTGTATCGACCTGTGTAAAGATGGTTCGTGCCTAATTTGTTTAAATTTGTTTATTATTTGGTTAGCTTTTTTTAATAGTCTCCCATAGCTATTAAAAGTCTTTAACTATCAATAAAAGGAAGTAAAACTTATCCAAGCCAAGCGAACTTTTTGCCAACTAAATCAATAACAAAGTTTGAAGGAAAGTAATCACAAATCGGTGAATTAGCATTCAACATCAAATGATGAAGACTTTCGGGCAAAGCTTTACAAGTCTTTGCTGGCATGACTCCCATTAATTGTTAAAAAGGTTTAAAAGGAGTTCCTAATTAAAACTAAACACTTTTGGTTGGAACAATGATATCAGTCAAAAAAGGGCTATAATGAAATGGATAATACCAACTCCAACTTGGCACTCCACTATAATAATATCTGCAAATCCATTGGAGTGCCTCAATAAAAGAAGTACTGATACTATTTTTCAGTTGTAAAAACTACATGGGCGTGACTCTGAACTTTTATGTATAGTACTTCTCTTTATAGGAGTAGATTTAGTGGTTAAAAACAGAGTAATCTTCAATGTTTTGCTAGGGGTTTGTTCGTTTTTTTACTTAATCTTTAAATGACTACAAAAGGTTATGGAAATCAAGGTCTGGCTATTAGTTTTTAGATTTATTACCGTTGAGCATTGTCTTTTTACCTTTAATATTCTTATTATCAAATTGTCCCTGTTGTTGCTGATCTCTTTGTTTTTGGTAGGCCTATTTTGATATAATTTAACTGACTAAATCATTTTAATATGAGCTGAGCTCACTTATAAATATTTTCAAGCTTGCCATATTCAGCTATCCGACACACGTGATATAGTCTGGCATCAATTTTAGACAATACTCATAAACCCTCATCAAAACATCAATTCCACCCTCCCTAATATTCAAACAAGGAATGTGAGGTAAAAAATCATTTCCTACAAAGAAGCATAGAAAAATGAAATCGTCGATAGTCCTTTCTAAATCATAGGAGAAACTTTGATTAAAAGTGGAGTTCATGTAATTTATGTGAATATACTATCTGACTGATTTTATCTTAATGATTTGAAATGTCACGCCTACTGATTCTGCGTTCATCTATTCTGCTGCTTTCATTTATCCGTCAATGGAATTAGCAATCACACAATCTGTGAAATAGTGTCCTTTTTTTCCGCATGTTGTACACCATTTATCATTTGCAGTTATTACAATCTATCGTATAATATAAAATCGGGGCTAATGAGTGGCTAAACTCAACATTATTAGATCAGCGTCTGCTCCATATATACAGTGACTCATGTTCGGATTATAGTTCTAAGATGCTCTTTCTTGCCTTATAAAATCCATAATCTTGTGTTAACCTTATCCAGGACAATTCGCATCTGAAAAAACTACAATTAACTATTTCCATAGTTTATCAGTCACAATTTTCTTTTTAATATACTGTCGAAGTTTTTAGCAAACCGCACTGAGGAATGGTGTTCCTGGAGTGATCATATTAGAATCGAAGCTTGTCTTAGTGACATATTGCTAGATCTAAGGACTGAGAATGTCCATTTTTTTATACTATTGTAAAAGTTTTTATTTTTATTTTTGAACTTATGTACCCTCCATGGCAGCTCTGAACCTCCTTGATCTTTGTTGATTCATTTTTGCTCTTGGCGCTACACCATCTATTGCCAAATATAGGCATTTTTTTGGTCTAATAATATTCATTAGTTTGTCCATATACTCGTATATATTTTCGCATTGTTATTAAAAGTTTTTAGGTTACTTGATTTTTTAACCTTTAGGATTACATGCGGGATGAATAAGACCATTCATATCAACATAAAAATTATCGACAGCAGGGTTACCAGATTAAATTTCTTGATATTCAGGTTCTGATGCGTCAAGTATGATTTTGGGATTTCTCATGCAGAGCCATTTGAAAAAGACAGGAACACCCATAAATAAACTTTAGATAATAATTATATAAAATCAACTTAGTTTATTAACTAAACTCGAACTGCATCCTCTTATAAAATAAATTAAAGTGAACTGATTTATTCTGTATTTTTATTTTGAATATTTTGCCCTTTGAAATTTTTTTGCACTTTGAATATTATTATTTTTTGTATTTTAAGTTTAGCATTTTATCAATAAAAGTTAATTGTTAAGCTTCATATATAACAATAAAATTCAATAACTTACCCAATACAGACTAATAACCAAGCTTTTTACCGATCAATCATGATGAAATACAAAAATAGGCATAATTTTGCCCCAACTCCTCAGTATCATTCAATTTATAGTTCAACAAGAACTACTACCTCTAATCCATATGATAAATAAAATCCATTCAGAGTTCCTGCTAAATTCTACTCTATCGCAAACAAAGAGTCAAACTCGTAGATAAAATCAAGATCTATTGAACAATGTCGATACAAAAGGACATGCTAAAATTCTTATCTAACCTCATAGAATCCATTAGCAAAGACACATAAAATACTGTAAGAGAACAGTCTACACCAGAAGGTCTGGAATAACTATGTCGGCTAGATGGAGTTTTTAAAAAGCAAATTGCATAATGGAGGAATGAGTTAATTCGAAAGAACTTTGAAAACAAGCCATATTGGAACTTTTAACAGTTCGAGAAATAGAAAATAAAATAATTCTCATAAAAATAAGGTCATTTAGAACCCTTTTTACAGAAAAAATTTGATATCCGCTCTCCAATAGACGAATACTAATTTTGAGTTTCAAACATATCAGTCTACTAATGGAACTTCTTCATCGCATTATCAAAACTATGAGTATAATGAGTTTGAAGATACTACTAACATGATTTTGCCTTATTCCTTAAATAAACTAATTTCAAACAAGCGCAGCAGTAAGAATTCACCAGTTGGCTCTCCACGGTAAGGCGAGAGTTCTCCTTATCAGCAAATTTATGACAGTGTCAAATAAATATAGCCAAGATCGAGAAAGCAATCCTTGAATGAGAGTTTCGGTCCAAGAAAGGGAATCTAGAATCGAACTAAAATTTAACAAGTATTAGCTCAAGTGGGGTTATAGAAATTGAACTCTAATAAGAGTAAGAGTGGTGAATAAAGTGATCAAAATAAATAGATAATTGTGGTTAAAGGCAACAAATTCTACAAGAACAAAGTGTATGCCAGATGAAACCAATGAAAAATACATATCAAATAGCGATAATTTATTTATTTTTACATAACATCAAATTATTTAAAAGTAAA
>DYPS01000079.1:5838-12675 GCA_020719775.1 Desulfosporosinus sp.
CGCAATTATTTAAAAGTAAACGCAATTATTTAAAAGTAAACGCAATTATTTAAAAGTAAACGCAATTATTTAAAACTTTAATATATTATTATATAAGAAAAATGAAAATTAAAGCCACAATTTTTATGGCATTCTTGTTTCTACAGGTTATTAGCCTTCATTAACAGAGTTTAGAGCATCATGATATGTGTTGCCCTGATGGGATGATACAAATCAATTATAGTTAATGTATCCATATGTCCTCAAGGAATAAGAGATGAAGATGATGGCCTATATTGCAGAGCTGCAGAGTATGGAAGGGAAGCTGGTTATCCTTGGCAATTTGGAGATAGCTTTAACGATGATGGAATGAGATCAAGGTGTTAAAGAGACAATGGAGTCGGAAACTGCTAAAAAACTGGTCTGATCTATTACCAAAAATGCAAGCCAGGATACTCCTCATTCGGATGCTGCATTTGCAGGCCTGCAATTCCAGACTGCCTTGCATTGGGTCTAAGTCACGGTCCAGACTTATCGTGTTTGAAAAAGTATTAGCAGGATAGCAAAGATGCTGAGAATTTGATATTAATAAACTATTTGATTAAAATATTAAATATTAAAAGCAGTTGTATTTTAATTCTCATTCTGCTGATGAAGGCCATCAGGATAAGGCATCAAAATTAAGTTTAATAGCATCATTCATTGAGCGAATTGTTGTCATTTTAGACAACTATCTAGATTTTTGAATGTAAATCTAACATGCAAAAAGCTAAAGGCTAATTTTATCATCTAGCATGAAACAATATAAATAGTAATAGATAACCTTTTAATATTTAATATAAACTAAAAATATAAATTTAGGTAATTATTTTAAATGTTTTTCATTAGAGCAGTTGCGTTTTCTTTAATAATTTTGCAGATTATCAGCATTCTTTATCAAAAATAAGCACTAGAGCACAATTAGAAGACTTGCTGTCAGCTGGGACAATCGTGCAAATTAACAATGTCGATTGTCTTTCTGTATGCCCTTCCAATATGAGAGATGATGGAATATTTTGTAGATTAACCTAGTATGGTAGAGGAGCAGGATATCCATGGAGGTTTGGAGATGCATTTAATGATTCCGGTATGTTCCAAAGGTGTTAGTCATAAAATGGAAATGGAAACTGCTAAAAGTGGGGTTTGATTGTCTATCCAAAGTGCAAACAAGGTTATTCTCCATTCGGATGTTGCATATGTCGCCCCGCACCACCAAATTATCGCGGATATAGGCTGAACTAGGGGATAGACTTGTCTTGCGCAAAAATATTATATTAGCAAGGGGCAAAATGTTTTACAAATTGAAAGTGATTAAATATTAAATTTAGTATTTCGTAATAGATACATAAAGCATAACAAAGACAAATTACAGAAGTTGATTATTTTGCAATATGGAGTAACTTGAAAAATTGATTGTATTTTTCAAAATAGGAAAAAATTTAACATATAAACCTTAAAATTTTAGATATAAATAACTATATTAAAATTGACTAAATTAATGCAAGGAATTTTATATAAATAGAAGAAAAGTATGAGCCATTTTAGTTCATTTTAACATATTCTCAAATAGACTCATACTTATTATATTTACATATTCATATTATTCAAATCTCAGCATGTACGGCAGAAACTCTGGTTCGTCTTCCAGCAACATCTTCACAAAGAACAACTCAACTCCCTACACCAATAACAACAACAGTGGCAACAGTGGCAGCTCCTATGGTAATAATAATTATAATAATTCGAATAATAATTCGAATCCTTATAGTCGCACGAATAACTCTTATGGCTCTGGTTCCTATGGAAACTATGGCAACTCCAGTAATGGACCCAGAATAGGCTCCAACAGACTAAGACATAACCCTAATGAACTATCGCGAAATCTATAGGACATTGTTTATCAGTGGAAGTCTTCTGGAAGCTAAACAATGATTCCATCAAATATCACATGCCGCTACTAAACCATCCATCTTTCTATGACTTAGCTAAGAATATAAGACTACTACTTAATCAGAAAAAGTAAACTTTAAACGAGACATTAAAGATTAGTGAGAGATGCCATTTCGAGTGGAAGTTATAACCCAGATCTAAATAATGATCATATTACGTGCAACTTGAAAGAAATGGCATTTTTTAATGATAAGGAGCCTGATATTGAAAGCTTAAAGACCTACAAGAAGAGCTTGGGCGGCAACTCCATGGCCAGTTAAAACACATCGTACAACAGTTATTCATCATATAGTAATGAGAACCGGTATGGAAACTACGGGAACAACAATGGTAACAACAACAGCAACTCTTCATATGGAAACAACGGAAACAATGGAAGCAATGGAAACAGCTCTGGTAACATTTTTTCATCATCGTCTAACAATAGCAATAATCGAAACATCTTCAACAACAGCTCTTCTTCAAACAACGGAAACGGTTATTCATCGTACTCATCATATAATAATTATAGCGCTAACAACAACAGTAACAACAACAACTCTTCTGGAAATAGCAACATTTTCAACCGAACGAGCAGTTACGGCAACAATGGGAATGGGTCTTCTTCTTCTGGCAACAACATATTTTCCAACAATAGTAGCAACAACAATAACAATTACAATAGCAGTAGCAATAACCCTTTCAGCAGAAACAATGGAAATAACACTAACAGTTCGTACTCATCGCATAATATTTTCAGCAACAATAACAATAATGGTTCCTCCAACAACAACAATAATAATAGCAGTTATAACACGAGATCATCTTCCAATAACATCTTCAATAGCACAGCTAACAACAACAACAATAACTCCACTTCTAACAACAGCAACAATATATTCAACCGGAATAGTGGATCTTCCTCAGGTAATAACATTTTTAGCAATAATAACTCAAATAACTCAAATAATCCCTTTGCCAGAAATAATAACAACACTGGCTCCGGAAACAATATCATCAACAATGGTAATGGAAATAATAACAATGGTGGTGCAAATAACATCTTTTCCAATTCTAACAACAACAGGTCCAACAATATATTCAGCAACAGCTCTAGTTCCAATGGAAATAACATATTCAACAATGGTGGCAACAGCAATCAGCAATCCAATAACATTTTCAATCGCAACAGCAACAACAACAATGGAAACAACTTGTTTGGTAACAACAATGGCAATGGCAATGGCTCATTCATGAACGGATCTGATTCGCTTGCCTATCTAATGTATACTCAAGCCAGCATGATAAACAGTATGTACTCTATTTTGACAAAAAATTCTCAAACCGGTATAGCCAATACAGCTAATAGCGATAATGCATTACTGGGAAGATCTTCGATATTGCCTTCAAACACGGTTGGTGGATATTCTCAATAAAAGTAGTCCTAGACATAAAAAAAGTTGAAGGAATACTAAAAGTAGCTCCAACTGATGTCGTATAGGTATAGAGATGATGATCGGTATTATAATGATGAACCAAAAATGGTGATACAAATCATTCAAAAGTAAGACAAATAAAGCAAAAGCTAGTAACTACCTCCCCATATGAAAAAGAAAAATCAACAGCCGTTGTCTTACACTTCGAATTCAAGATCAATTAACTCAAACAACAATCATAATAATAACAATCATAATAATAAGTCTCAATCTTATGTCATCGGATCAAGTATATTCAAAAATAGAGAATAAACTCATCCGAACTAAAATTAACCCTATTAAATATACTATTAACTCAGATCATATTACAAGGAAGAACCCACTTAAGTCAAAATTGAAAAAGGTCAGATCAAGGTCGAAGATATCTCTTCCAGCTCAGACTATCTCTTTGTAATTAAAAATAAACTGGTTAATTAAATTCCAGGTCTAAAACAAGATTTTGAACTGAATCTTTCTCAACCTTAGCATATGGATGGTAAGTTTTATAAAATTAACGGAAAGCTTGTTCAAAGAAAGATAAATTTACCTGAAGACTATTCATATCAACCAACTCAATTTCGAGGATTTAATCTATAGGAATTGTAGATTTCAAATCAGCACGGAACAATCACTTGGGCGCAAGCTGTTAATGTTAAAGGAGTTGATTTCAGTCAAGGTGGCATCACTATTGGTAAATAAAGTTTCGCCTGTACGATTGAATAACTTAACAAGCCTTGCCTGCTAAAATTAAAGCGAATTCCTGAGAACTTGATAAAATATCGTGCTGACCCCGATAAAGCAATGAAAAAAATAAACAAATTTTTTTAAAAAATAAACAACCAGAGAGGTGGGCAGTTTTAAGCAATAAGCATAAACTTTAACCCACCAACTTCATGGCTCGTGAGAATAGAATCATTCCCTAAAGGTTAGTTATAAGAAGATTAAGAGTAGATGTGATTAAGTTGATTGATTCTCTATGAGTTATTATTTAAGTTTTAATAGTGTTACGTTGCATTGTTTTCATTATATTGCATAAATAAATTGGATAAATTAAAGATATCATGTAAAGAAGGTTATTGGGAACAAAAACTCTTTCTGACCTAATTTTAAACTCAAGTCTTCTTTTTACAGGAAATTTATTGGAAAATCTACATAGTGACCCACCAGATTGTTCATTTTTGTATGATACTAAAGAGGCTTAGCCTACTTTTTTATCCTTTCCACATCTGAATAAACCTTCGCTGTGTCATCTGGTATGCATCCGAAAACTTATCTATAAATTTATGTGTTATTTTTTGATACTTTCAATAATTGGCTCCAACAAGAATTCATGTTTCTACTTGTCTCAGTATCTATTCCAAAATGCTATTGGAAAATGTTAGCTCTAAAGTTAAAAATATCTCCTTGTCCAACCTTTCCATCTGGCAACTCACTCACAATAGCTAGCTCAGAGTCTCTACTACCCAAAAGACTTCTATCATTAATATTGGCAGAACCTATCAAAATCTTCTTATCGTCTACAATGATCATCTTACTATGGATGTAAATGATCTCTGTTTTTGGTTCATCTTTTTGAGGACCGAACAAAGAATGGTTTCTAAGGCCGAAAAAGTAGATGTAATCAGCGACATTTGGGATATCTTTGAGAAGTTGGAGAATTGAATTCTATTTTCTCTTGATTGCATCATACTGCAATTGCATTTGAATTCTAAGAATACCAGAATCTTAACTGCATGGATCACCTTCGAAGCCTGGCATGAGTGGCATCATAACTATAACCTTGAAATTTTGTTTTTTTTCATATGCTCTTCTAATTCTTTGGGCAATTCTCTCTGATATCTGGTTTTCATAGGACATAAAGAATTGATTTTCAATATAGATTAACTGCTAAGAATTGTCTATCAGATCTAAGTAAGCATTATATATGGAATGTTATGTAGTTTTGATACCCGTACTCCAAGTGCATGAGCTCCTACATAGTTGATGTATGAATTTTCCTGCCTTTCTTTTTCTCGAAAAACCTTAAACAAAAATTTATTTTGAGGAACTTTTGATCCTATGTTGAATTAAATCCTTGAATGTTTGAGCGGCACTTTAGAATCTTTCCTTCATTGTATAATCCTCCTTTTGTGGGTTGTCAACTTTTTTTAAATAGTAATTGTATTAAATTAAGCCTATTTAAGCATCTGTTGGTTTTAATTTTGTAAAAAGACTTTTCTATTTTTCAGCGATCTCCCTTTGATCAAACTTCTATCTTTTTAATTATTAATATCGTTGCTTATAGTTAGTTAATACATCATGAGGATCATCAGATATGTCTCTAATTGCAAAGTACCAGTATTGAACAAAGTGCCGTTGCAGGTCTATGACGCTCGCTCCTTTTAGTTGGATCCCGATATCATGCCACGGCATTCTTGGCTAACTCACTCTGGCAAGGTTGCTTTATTTATACTTTCGTGGTTATTTTATTTATCTCATTCTTTAGTTTTTGTAGTCTGCCCCACTCCATAGACCAATATCTTTTATACTATGCTGATGGTTGTCCCATCGACCGTAACATATGTCAAGTCCACCCATAAACGCGACTTATTCGTCGATTATTACTGATTTTTAGTGATGAGACCATAATTGAGGAATTATCAAGCTTGGATGTCGAATTACTTTAAAATTTTTATGTAAGTTTTCAAAAAGATCAAAGACATGATAAGAGTCATTATTTACGAATAAAGAAGGTTCTTGGAAAACAATTATAAAGATTTTAACTCCACGGAGTGCAGCTCTTTCTAAGGTTTTATCTAATCTTGAAAGTCCAGTTTCTATGTCTTCTGGTCTTTTTAGTAAAAGGTATGGAGTAATGCACCATCCAGTCATACAAATTTTAATTTGAGCGTTTTCAATAGCATCGTGAAGATCTCTAAAATACTATTCTCCATCTGCGTAGAATTTACTAAAGCAGTTTTCTCTTGGGAAGCTAAAACTGTCATATCTAAGATTATCGAAGTATCCTGAATTTTTTTTAATTTATTAAAAGACTACTGCAAACTTTAACAATTCTGTCAATTTTGAAAAGGCTACTCGATAAAATGTCTTGCCTGATTAAATACCGATAGCAAACTAATGATCATCAAGATCAGGCAGTTTATAATAAATTTTAAGATGCTTGGTGAATGGAATGGCTTCTTCAATTTCTCCATCAATTAGAGATTGCTGACTCAAGAATATGCATTAAGAAGTGACAGTTATAAAGAAATTATTTGATCTTCTGCATTTGGTGCAAAAAGTATTCGATAAACAATTTGCGACTCCTTAAATTTCTATAAGTCTGACTTATATTTGGCCAAGCATTTTTATTTTATCTAGAATGATTTTATAAGTACATTTGTCCTTAGGCAATAACTGACCAATAAACTAAAAG
>DYPS01000080.1 GCA_020719775.1 Desulfosporosinus sp.
TTTTGTAATTCTATAGAAAAAGGTTTATGTGAATATAAATTGGGAGTGGTAGTTTTCTTTAAAAGTACCATTATTTGGAATCTAGATAACTCACTTCGGCAAATCAAACTCTTTAACAATCTCCACTTCCAAGTCCATCAAAATAAGGTTTGTAAGTCCAAATTTCTCCAACTTCACCATATCTTTCATAGTGACTACAAACTCGGTGTCTTTATATTTTTCCAAAATTGTATCTATCTCATATGCTGTAAAATTATGATGGTCAGGGAAAGCTTCCATTTTTGTATCTTTTGGTAAAAACTCCAAAAGTCGCTTTGGTTTTGAGATAGCTGTGAGAAGGAGGATATTTTTTGGCAAAGTTTCCAAAATCTCCCCATCTTTTTTAAAAGTGACAATCCTTCTAAAATCTTCCCCATCTTTTAAAACAACAGGGACAAAAGAGTACATCATTTTGGTTTCTCTGTATCCACCACTTGGGAGGCAAAAGAGGTTTGTTGGCTCCTCTTTTGGTCGGATAAGGATGTCAAATTTATGGATATTGTGTTTTGAGTATCCATCATCTAAAAAGATGATTTTTGCCCCTAACTCTTTTGCTTTCTGTATCCCCTCTATCCTATTTTCTGCGACTATTACTGAACCATTTGGCAAACTTCTAGCAAGTACCATCGCTTCATCACCACTTTTTTCTATATCTACTAAAATTTTCCCTTTTTGTGATATTACAATCATCCCTTTTGATGAGCGTCCATAGCCTCTCAAAATCACAAAAGCATCTTTTTTATCTTTAGCTAAAGCTATAGTTACAGGTGTTTTACCACTTCCACCAACGACCAAATTTCCGATACTTACGATTGGAAGTTCAAAATCAAACGGCTTAGCACCTATTCTTTTATAAGCTACAACAATACAATAAAGGATAGTAAAAGGGAAAAGTGCAACTGAAATCAATCTTTGAAGAGGATTTGGAAAGAACAGATACTGTTCAATCCACTGTGTAAAATAATTTTTGATAATCAAATCCAAGTTTTAGAGATTTGCTTAATTTTCTCACAAATATATAGCACATCTTCATCGCTTAAAGATGGATACATTGGAAGCGATAGAATTTGCCCATAAGTTGAAAGCGCATTCCCATAAGCTGTGATTTTAAGCCCATATTTTTGTTTGTAGTATGTCAAAAGATGAAGTGGGATATATGTAAGTCCCGTTGCTATCCCCTCTTTTTTCAGCTCTCTTGCAAAACCATCCCTGTTTTTAGATATTTTTACGATAAATTGAGTAAAAAGATGATCTTCTGTGAAAATTGGAACAGTGACATGTTTCACACCTTCAAGATTTTCAATATAAAGTTTTGCTATCTCTTGTCGTCTTTCAATAAAAGCATTTGATTTGTAAAATTGTGCTAAGTTAAAAGCAGCATCAAGTTCAGTCATATCATATTTATGTCCGATGTCAACCACATCATAGATGTAGTCAAGATTTCCAAAAGCATCAAAACTACTATTGATTGCATGAGTTCTTAAAAGTCTAGCTCTTGCAGCCAAATCGTCACTATTTGTAACAATAATTCCAGCATTTGCTACAGATGATTTACCATTTACTGGGTTCATAGAAAATACTGTTATATCTGCTCCAATATTTCCCACTAATTCATCTTTATACATAGCGCCCAAAGTATTTAAAGCATCTTCAATGATTAAAATATTATATTTTCTTCCTATTTCGTACAGCCTTTCAAGGTCTGGTATTTCACCACCCACAAAAGTAACGATAACAGCTCTTAATTTTTTTGAATTATTTTTACTTACATACTCTTCAAGTTTATCCATATCGATATTTAAACCATTTGATTCAATATCTACAAAGATAGGTTCAGCATCAAAGTGTCTTACAACTTCAGGAAGATTTGGAAATGAATTAACACTCATAAGAACCTTATCTGCTCTTTTTAAATCTATAGTACTCAATGCTAAATGTAGTCCTGCTGTTGAATTATAAGTTGAAATAACATGATTAGTTCCTATAAACTCTTTTATCTCATTTTCTAATTCTTCTGTTTTTGATTTAGATTCTAATGTTAAAACAGTTGTAATCTGTGCTAACTCATTTTCATCTATAGTTGGCCTATAAAATGGTATTTCTCTTTTCACTTTTACTCCTTAATTTTCTATTTAAAAATTTATTTTAGCTATTGTGGGTAATTTACCCTTAAAAGCATTTACTCTTATTCTTTTTTCTAACATCTCTATAAGCTCATAATCATCTTCTGATTTTATCAAATCTTCTTTAGGTATTTTATCATCGATAAGTTTTTTTAACATATCATCCATTATTTTATAACTATATCCAATTTCTTCCTCATCACTTTGCCCTTCCCAAAGATCGGCACTTGGTTTTTTTTCTAGGATAGAATCAGGAATACCCAAAAATTTTGCAAATTCAAATTCATCTGATTTATACATTTCACCAATTGGATTAATTGCGCATGCAATATCTCCAAAAATTGTACCATACCCTAGTAAAATTTCACTTTTATTAGATGTTCCAACAACCAATGAACTATCTCTAGCACTCACATCATAAAGTGTAGCCATCCTCATTCTTGCACTAAAGTTTCCAATTCTCAAAGAGGAAGCATCCTTTTTGTTTTGAAAATATCCTTCTACCATCGGAGTAATGCTTATTGTTTCATATTTAATATCAAATTTCTCACAAAGCTCAATTGCATCAAAAATACTTTCTTTACTAGAAAACTGAGATGGCATCAAAACTCCACTCATATTATTGGGAAATACCTCTTTACAAAGTACAGCTACCACAGCACTATCAAGTCCTCCGCTTATCCCAACTGTTACATTTTTTAAGCCACTCTTAGCAACTTCCTCTTTTAAAAAATTTAACATCTGAGCTTTGATATTATTATAATCCATATTTTTAAACCTCTCTAACTTTTAAAATTCATACTTGCAATATTTTCAATCAAAACTGTAGCATAACTCCCTTTAGGGAGGGTAAAAGATAAGATTAATTTTTCCTCTTTTTCGTCATATTTATTTTTTAAATCATCCACTTTTATCCAAGCTTCCCTTCGAAAACCTTTAGCATGGACAAATTCATCATCATACAATTTTTCAATCTCTCTGGCTTCTCCTGTGGCTCTCATCACTTTTCTTCCAGGTAAAAGCCCAGTAATAGTTACCTTATCATTATTTAGAAAGATATCTCCCACAAGAGATTGAATTTTATTTAGCCCTTCTTTTTTGGATAACTCCACCCTTTTAGATAACCAAGCATTAAAAAAATAACTCTGATAAGCTGAAATTAAAAGATGTTCAAGTTTTTTATTTTTAACAATCTCTTCTCCATAAGTAACATCTTGAGCTCTTTGAAAATTATAATCTTGTCCAAATCTTTGATATCCAAAATAATTTGGGATTCCATGTTTTTGAATTTTTGCCAAAATGCTATAAATGTCAATTAAACTCTCTTTTTTGACATCTTTTAAAGTAATTGTAAATTTATTTCCAAGTAGATCTCCTATACTAAGCCCCGCTTTATCTTTAGTTACTTCCAAAATCTCTATATTTCTATGTTTAAATTCTTTTAAATACTTCTCTTTTACAAGGGGAATACTTATATACTGAGTTGTTGTTGCATTTTTATCTTTAAGTCCAGCATAACCTATTTTATGTTCATCTATTCCAAATGCTTCACCAATTTCACTTAATAGATCCCAAGTAGACAACCACTCTTTTTTTATCTTCAAAATTAAATAATTTCCACTTCCATTAAAAATTCTGCTTGGTATCTCTTCAACTATAAAATCATACTTATTTTGTGTAAATGTAAAATCTATCTTTTTATGATTTTGTATAAAAACTCTTTTAATATCTGGTATATTTTGTTCCATATTCATCCTATCTTTTGTATTTTTTATGATACCTAAATATTAATAAAATTTATTTATTGTATCATTCCAGAAATTTTCTAAGATTGCCATTTGAAATTCAAAAAATATTATTATCTAGCAATTGCTTTTTATCTTATAGCTATAGTAATAAGTACAATTGACAATTATTTAGCTACAAAAGCTACTACAATGAAAAAATAGACACTTTACTCGAACAAAGTGTCAAGATAGCACCACTACTACTCCCTCAAAATTTTCGTCATAAAAATATGTTGCAAGAAACTCTTCCTTTAAATGATGATATGAAAATTATTACAATGCTTTCAGGGCAAGCAAAAACTTTAGGTGTAAAATATATTTATACGCTGATAAAAAATGATAATAAAATTATCTTTACCTCTTCAAGTGCAACACCAGAGGAACTTGCGAAAAACACAAATCTATCCCATTTTGCAGATGTATATGATGATGTCTCTCCTCTTGTTTTTCAAGTATTGGCTTCACAGAAACCATCTTTTGATGAATATGAAGATAAATGGAGGAAATTTCACACTTTTTATCTTCCACTTGTAAGTTCTGATGGGACGAAATATGTTGTAGGTGCCGATATTGATATTAGTCATATTGACAAATAACTGCATAAAAATATACTCTATTCAATCAAAAATATGATTTTTTATATCTTTGATTCTTATCCCATTTTTCTTACTCTATCGAGCATATATGCATCAAATTAAAAAAGAGTTAGAAGATACTATCGCCAAAAGAACACAAGAGCTAGAGATAAAACAAAAACAGATGTTTCAACAATCAAAAATGGCAGCTATGGGGGAGATATTATCCAATATAGCCCATCAGTGGAGACAACCTTTGAGTGTTATTAGTACAACTGCAAGTGGGATAGAACTCCATGATGAACTTGGTATATTGTCTAAAGAGAGTCCAAAGTCAGGGATACAGAGTATTTTAAAGAATATGGAATATCTCTCAAATACGGTAGATAATTTTCGAGATTTTTTCTCACCAAATAAACTCAAAGAGACAAAAGATATAGATGCTATTTTTGATACAATAGATAATATTTTTGGAAATTCTTTAGTAACTTCAAATATCAAAGTGGATAATATTGAGTTTACTTACGAAAATAAAATCTATAAAGGTGCTGAATTCATCATCTCTTTGCCAAAAGATATTTTGATTTAACACCACTCATTTTTCACTCAATTCAACCTTTTTATATTCCATTTATCCAATCAATTCCAAATAATCTTCTCAAAAATCAATTTTAATAATAATTATTGATTTAATTAATTATTAAGCTTTTAGCGATATCATTTCAATATTAATTATTAATATGAGGTAAAAAGATGAGTGCTTTGGTTATAGGTGGCAACAAAATTGATGCTATTAAAACTATTTTGCAATGTATGAGATTTTTAAATATTACCCATTTGGATGGTAGAAATCGTACAACTACCTGTAAAAAAGAGATTCCACGCAATGTCGATTATGTTTTGATGGTCACTGATTTTATCAATCACAATATGATGTACAAGTTTAAAAATGATGCAAAAAAGAGAAATATCCCTGTTGTTTGTAGTAAAAGAAGTAGTAGCTGTGTATTTTGTGAATTTTGTAAATATCTTGATAAAGATAGAAATGTACCCAGAACTCTCAATGTTCTATTAATAAAAAATAAGACTCAACTAAAATGGAAAAAAGGATTTTAAAATGTCATCATTAAGCTTAAAAAAAGAGATTCAAATCATCATTAAAAATTCAGGTTATGGAAAAAATCCCGATATTTTTTCTTCAATTGTCAAAATTATAACTATGAGGCACCAATGTGTTAATCTTAATCTAGTCAAACAACTTACCTATTTAGAATTGGAAAACTAAAAATGGCTACTATTATTATTAAAAGTGTAGCAGGTAATCGTGTACGATTACAATCAGAACTCTTTTCAACTCCATACATTCTCTCTTTCATTGAAGAGAGATTTGAGGATATTTTTTATAACTTAAGGATAAATACAAGTTGTCACTCGATTATCTTTAATCATAAAGTAACTATGTCACTTGATACAATTATCGAAAAGCTCAATCAACTCTTTGAAATATCATATCAAAAAGAAGTAACTCCAAAAAACCTTACTTGCGGTGGGGAGAGTTGCCAAAGTTGTTCTAAAAAAATCCATAGTCCCGTAAGTTTTAAAAGAAAACTTTTGGAATTTGGAGTTTTGACACTCTATGCAGGTTATCTTTTTATCGGTGAAACATTTTTTGGAATTGCTATTGCATCCACCCCTTTTTCCTTACTTGCTGGTGTTGCCCTTATAGCTTCTATTCCACTTTTAAAAGAATCATATGAAGATATAAAAAATAAAAAATTCACCCTTCAAACATTTATGGGCGCAACCTTGGTTGGAGCGATATTTTTTGGAGAAGCGATGGCTGCTTTTGAGATTATCTATATTTTAAGAGGTGGAATGTTACTTGAAGAGTATATTGCAAATCGTTCAAAAGATGAGATTCATAAATTAGTTGAACTTGGTATCAAAAAAGTATTTATCTTGGTTGATACTTATGAAGTGGAAATTGAGATAGATAAGCTTACTCACAATGATATTGTAGTGGTAAGAAGTGGAGAAAAAATCCCAGTTGATGGAATCATTGAAAATGGGGAGGCTGAGATTGATGAGAGTCTTATCAATGGAAGAAGTGAACCAGTATTTAAAATAAAAGGGGATGAAGTCTTTGCAGGAACTATATGTCAAAGGGGTCGAATCACTATAAATATAGGAGCTATTGGAAATCAAACTTATATCGCAAGAACGATGAAAGAGGTGGAATTAGCACTCTCAAAAAAATCTCCAAGTGTCCTTGAAGCTGATATTTTAGCGAATAAACTTCTTAAACTTGGAACAGTTTTGACTATTGGAACTTTTGTCATTACAGGTTCACTTTTATCTGCATTTTCAGTGATGATTGTGATGTCTTGCCCTTGTGCTACGATACTAGCTGCGAGTACTGCGATTAGTGCAGGGATTGCAAATGGAGCAAAAAATGGAATTTTAATCAAAGGGGGAGAAGCTTTAGAAAATGTCAGTAAAGCTAATGTATTTTGTTTTGATAAAACAGGTACTTTAACTACAGGAAAACCTCTTGTAACTGATATCATTTTAACTGATGGTACTACAATAGAACAACTCTTCAATTATGCTTTGATAGCTGAATATAGAAACTCTCATCCAATAGCAAAATCGATAGTCAACTATGCAAAAGATTTGGGACTTAGTTGCCAAGAGGATGTGATAAGTACAATAATCCCAGGTTTTGGGGTAAAAACAAAATACCAAAATCATTTTATCACTGTTGGGAATCTCAAACTTATGGATGAAGAACAAATTGATACAAGTGGTGTTTTGAAACAATACAATAGTTTCTATCTTGAGGGGAAATCAGTTGTATTTGTCGCATATGATGAAAAACTCCTTGGAATTATCAGTTTTGTTCATGAAGTGAGAGTTGGCACAAAAGAGATGTTAGAGAGTTTAAAGAAAAATGGAGTGGAGCATATTGCCCTTATCACTGGAGATGAAACAAAAGTAGCAAACTTTTTTGCTAAAGATTTCCCATTTGATAGTGTATATTCAAACCAATCACCTCAAGATAAAGCAAGTGCTATAGAAAATTTGAAAGAAAAATATGGAAAAGTTGTGATGGTTGGTGATGGGGTCAATGATACCTATGCCATGAGTAAAGCGGATGTCTCTATCTCTTTTGCAAGTGGAGGAAGTGAAGTGGCCATCGCGGTAAGTGATATAGCTATCACCCATTCTCATCCTGATGATGTGGTTTATTTACACAATATAAGTAAAAAAACATTACAAGTGGTCAATCAAAACTATTACATAGGAACTGGGACAAATTTAGGTGGGGTGTTGTTGTCTGTTTTAGGGAAACTAAGCCCTGCTGGAGCTGGTCTTATCCATATAGGACATACTGTTGGGATTATGGCAAATTCAAGCCGATTGCTTAAAGGTATTGAAAGTAGCTCTTCATTTGCTGAGAGTAAACCTTTAGAGAGATAAGTAAAAAATTAGATTAGGAGGCAATATGATAGATGGGAAAAAATTAGTAGAACTAAGTGGGTACTTTACGATAATTCACCAAACAAAAGGGAGGGTTCGTGTAAGAGTTGATTCAAAAATAAAACAAAGAGAGGAAAAAGTTACTCTTAAAGATATTGAAAATTTACCAAAAAAAATCTCTGGTATCAAATCGATTAAACTCAATATGATAGTTGGTTCTATCACGATTGAGTATGACAATCAGATTTTTCCTGATAGTCTATGGGTTGATTTGGTTGAGGGGAAAAATAGTGAGTATCTTGTAGAGATGATAAATAAACTTATAAAGGAGAAGATATAGATGGAAGAAAATTTTGACCAAAAATTACTTGATGGGATGAGGGTTGATACAAATTTTAATGAACCAATATTGCATCAAGTGATACGAATAGCGATTTATGATGAGTTTCATGCCTATGAAACATATGCAAAAGTGATAGATGGATTTGGTGAGGTTGCACCATTTTCAAATATTTTATTGTCAGAACAAAGACATTTTATGGCTTTGATAGAGATGGCAACAAAATATAATGTCCCAGTTCCTATCAATAATTGGGCAGATAGAATTACAATCCCAACCACTTTAGTGGAGTGTTGTGAAGTTGGAGTCGCTGCTGAAATTGACAATATAGCTATGTATGATGATTTGGTTGAATATGCTACAGCCTACCCTGATCTGCTTGATGTATGTTTTAGACTACAAGCAGCATCGTACAACAATCATCTCCCTGCATTTAGAAGAGGCGTTGCGATATACAATGGTGGAGTTGTGGATGACAATCAAACAATTTATCAACAAAGTTCAACTCACAATTTTGACGATACGATTGAAAAACTGAATGATTTAAGCTCAATGGTTGCCAAAATAAGTAGTGGAAATCTATCACAAAGTGATATTAGTGGATTCTTGAGCAGTACCAATATTTCTTTACTTGCAGGAGTAATATTAGGTGCTATTGGAACTGGTGTTGTGACAAATATGTTGCAACAAAGAACACAAAACGAAGGGGAATAATATGTTACCATTTATTGCAGGAGCAGTTATTGGAGTAGCTGGAATACTCGCTTTTAATAATAAAAAACAAATAGAAAAAGGGCTTACAAAAGGGGCAGTAAAACTTAAAAAATTGGTTGAACAAACGAGTGAAAAAACAAAAGTAGCTGCAAGTGAGCTCAAAAAGAGTGTTGAGGAAAAAATGGATTGTTTGCAATCTAAAAAAACAAATGAAGAGAAAAAGGAGGTACTATGATAGATACAGGAACACCAAGAAGTGTAGTGGGACATACAATAAGTGGAGCGATAGCATCAAGTATCGTTGCAGGTGCAATCAATTATAACAAATATCAAAAAGAGGAGATTTCTAAAAATGATGCTATCAAAGAGACTATCAAACTTACAGCTCAAGGTGCAATAGCAACAGGAAGTGCAATAACAACAGTAAATGCTATTGGAAATGGGAAAATGCTTCATGCACTTGGTGCAACTTTATTTGGAATAGCTGGTATCTATATCACAGAAAAAGTAAGCGAAAAAATAAAAACACAAAAATTAATTGAGGAGTAACAAATGACAACAAATCCATATATCACACAAAATACACCAATGGGACAAGGTGGTCAAAGAAATGCGATAAATCCATACTCTACCAACAATCAACAAAATACACCAATGGGACAAGGTGGTCAAAAAGATGGGGCAAATCCATATTTTCTCCAAACAACACAAAACCAACAAAATCCACAAGTACCAACAAGTACAATTATGGGGATAGATACAAAAAATTTCCTTATAGGTGCTGCTATTGGAGCTGCGGGGGCTTATTTGCTTACAAATGAAAATGCTCAAAAAGCAATTTTTAAAACAATAGCACAAGGAAGTTCAATGTTTCAAGCTGGGATTGAAGAGATGAAAGAGCGATTTGAAGATGCAAAAGCTGAGCTTGAGGCATCAAAATAACACCTATGAATACGATAAGATTACTCCATAGCACACCAAAGAGATTGCGATTTTATTGTGATTTTCTTAAAAATGATGCTATCAATACAAATCAACTTAAGGGTGATTTGAAGTCTACTTTAGGTGTTACAAGTGTTCGTATCAACACAAAAATCAATACCATTATATTTGAGATTGATAGAGATATTACCGATGGACTTTTTGAGCAACTAGAAAAATTAAACCATGAAAAATATATCTCCTGCGATACTTTTCTAGCAGTGTGTGAAAGTTGCATTACAGAAGAGGAGCCATCTCTTAGTGGGGTGGTAAAAGCTAGTTCTGCTTTAGTTACAACACCTTTCATCCCAAATGATTCTTTAAAATTTGCCCTTACAGCAGGAGCAAGTATCAATTTGTTTTATGAGGGGACAAAAGAGCTTGTGACCAATGGTCTTACCTCAAAAGTGCTAGAAGCTATGGCAGTTGGGGTAAGTTTGGCTAGAAAAGATTATACAGCTGCCAATACAACTAATGTGATGCTTGAACTTGGAGAGTATATCGAAGAGACGATGGTCCATAAAAGTGATGACCTTATCAAAGAACTAGCAAAACCAAATGTAGAAAAAGTTTGGATTGAAGTGGTTGAAAACGAGGAGAGAACGCTAAGATTAATCCCAACTGGTGAACTTAAAATCGGTGATATCGTCGTTGTTGGCACAGGAGATACTATAGCAGTTGATGGGTGTATTATTGGTGGGGAGGGTTATATCAATCAAGTCTCTATGACAGGAGAAAGTCTCCCTGTAAAAAGGTCTCGTGGGGATAGAGTAATTTCTGGAACTATTGTAGAGGATGGGAGAATTAAGATTTGGGCTGAACAAGTTGGGGAGAATACAGCAACCGCAAGGATAAAAAGCTATATCACTGCAACTTTAAATGAAAAATCATCTATTGGACTCAAAGCTACAAAATTAGCCGATAAACTTGTCCCTGTGACATTAGGACTTGCTGGAATCTCTTATCTTGTCCATAGAGATTTTGAAAATGTAGCAGCGGTGCTTCAGGCTGATTATTCTTGTGCTTTAAAACTTGCAACTCCAGTAGCTTTTAAATCTTCTATCTCCCAAGCTGGGAAAAATGGAGTGATGATAAAAGGGGCAAAATCTATCGAAGCATTAGCAAGTGCGGATACTTTTGTATTTGATAAAACAGGAACTTTAACTCACGGGGAACTAGAAGTGACAAATATTACCTCTTTTGATGAGGCTTGGAGTGAAGATGCTATTTTAAATTTAACAGCAAGCGCAGAAGAGCACTATTTTCACCCTGTAGCTCAGGCGGTAGTCAATGCCGCCAAAGAGAAAGGATTTGTCCATATGCACCATGAAGAGGTGAGTTTTATCGTAGCTCATGGGGTAAAAACTATGGTCAATAGTAAAGAGGTGATTATTGGGAGCAGACATTTTCTAGAGGAAGATGAAGGGATAGATTTTAGTCATCATAAAGAGAAAATAGAAGCTTGTTTGCTTGATGGAAAAATTTTACTTTATGTTGGGTATGATAAAAAACTTTTAGGGACTATCGGTATGATGGATGCTATAAGGGAAAACACCAAAGAGGTCCTTGAAAAACTCAAAATCCTTGGGGTTAAAAAAACAGTAATGCTTACAGGTGATATCGAATCAAAAGCACTTGAAACAGCCAAACTCCTTGGAATCGATACAGTGTATGCAAATATGCAACCAACAGATAAAGCAAGAATTATAGAAGAGCTTAAAAAAAGTGGTGCTAAGGTTGCCTTTGTCGGAGATGGTATCAATGATGCTCCTGCACTTATTAGTGCTGATGTAGGGATTAGTATGAGTAAAGGTGCAGATATAGCAAAAGCAACAGCTGATATTAGTTTACTCAAAGATGATATCAATGCAGTAGCCGAGGCAAAAGAACTTGCTAATAAAACGATCTCCCTTGTTAATAAAAACTTCAACACCACCGTTGTTGTAAACAGTATGATTTTAGGGGGAGCCACTTTTGGACTTCTTAATCCTATCTCAACAGCAATTTTACACAATGGTACAACAATATTTTTACTTCTTAATTCACTTAAAGGGATAAGACTTAGTAGATAATTTACCCTATCAATGAGAGCTATATGGATATTTTAAGATTTTTGATTTTTTTAAATCAAAAATCTGTTATAATCCCAAAATTTTTAAGAAAGGTTGCCATTTTTAAATCTCCTCGTGGTTTTGGAAAAAAATATTTTACTTTTACTTCAATGCAAGCTCATACAGTACAAATATCAACTCAGATATTTATAAGTTTGGAGCAAAATCTTCAAATAAAATAGTAGAAAAAACGGAGGTGGTTTAAGTTTCAAAAAGTAACTTTTTCTAAATTTGACTGCCCAATTTTAGAGTTCGTTTGACAGCTAGAGCAGGTAGAACAAGATGGAAGATCGAAAACGAGAACAATAATACTTTAAAAACAAAAGGTTACAATCTTGAACATAACT
>DYPS01000007.1:0-13819 GCA_020719775.1 Desulfosporosinus sp.
CAACCCCAACCCCAACCCCAACCCCAACCCCAACCCCTCAATTATTAATAAAAAAATATTGAATAGGATGAATATAGAACTCACATGAGAATACATCATTTGCCAAATCATTTTATTTGTGGTTAATTCAATATTTATTTATAATAGTTTTAAATGCTTTGAGATTGGTGTATAGATCATGGATATCACATAGTTGGGAAATCTTCTTCCTCTTTTTTAGTTTTTTGAGATGCTCTTTTATTACCTTTATTTTTTATTTAATCCACTAGTTTTTGGTCTTCGACATCAGGTTGTTCAACAGATACTCGAATGAACAGCTGCTCTCGATCACGAAGTTCTTTGATTTTGTTATCAATTTCCTAGGCAGAGGTGGGGGAAAGGACTCTAAGACTCTCAAACATAGTTTGAACATTATAAGGAATCGTAAACTTTTCCTCAGTTTTACTCTCCTATTTTCTCTTTTTTTGCTTTTTGAATTTTTTTTCTGGTTATTGATCCTCTTTAGATTTTTTTGATTCCATAACAATCAATCCTTTTTACCTGTTCCACTCTTTATCACTTGACATTTTAGCAGTCAATTCAGCCTTGTCAACCTTGACTTCTTTCTTTTCTTCAACTTTAACATTTTCTATTCTTAAGTTATTGAGGTAAGTAATGAGGAAGTTGATAAGTTCAATCTCTCCCAAATATTTTTTAAGATGTTACTCTTTCTCTCTCTCCTGATCACGCTTTTAATATTCAGCTTGCCTACTTTATCTTTCTTTTTGATTGACTTTTCTTGACTTGACTCTGTTTTGCCATTCAATGAAATCAATTAATTGTTTCTGTTTCCAATAATCATCTTGCTTTTGATGATAATCATCCCAAATTTTTTTATTGTCTTACTTGATTTTAGTTATATCAGCTTACAATTTTTATAAACGTTTGCCTTTTTCTACCTTCCATGCTTAATATTCTTTATCATGTCGCTCTTTTTATTAAGTTTTTTCACTTTTTTCAGCAGCCAACTCTCCTTTTAACTATGCAATTTTTCCTTGTTTTGCATCAAGTTCTCCTTTAATTCGAGTATATTCTTGCTCCAAAGGATCCTTTTGAGTTTTAATTTTTGAAATTTCTTCATCAAGATCATCCTTTCTATCTTCACAGTGTTCGAGCTTTTCTTCAATATTTCCTGAACTTTCAGCTTCTCTTAATTTTCTCTTCAGCAACATAATTTCATTATTAAGATTCTTTTCCTCGTCTTTAGAGATGTCAGCAGTGAGTAATCTATGCTCTAAATCTTCAAGTCTATCAGCAAAGTTTTCCCTACTTCCTTTGAGAGCTCCTCTATACTCTTTAATTTTTTCGTTCTGTATCAAAAACTTTCTACATTTGCTTTTGCCTATTCAATAGCTTTGTGAAGTCTGTCTCTGAGTTCATTTCTTTCGATTTTGACCTCATTGAACTTATCTCTCAATTGCTGAACTTCACTGACTTAACTCTTAAAAGTGGTATGTTTGTTATCTCCTTATCCTCCTGCATTATTTCTGTTAAATTTGAACTTTTAAGCTCTGATATTTTTCTAAGTGGAGTTGGTAGTACCTTCTTTTAGATGATCTCTTCGATCTTAGCATTGTTCTTTTGTTCTCGCTCTTTGATCACCTTAACATCTGGCTTCGGAATTAACTCTCCCTTTTTAGGAAGAGGTGGAATAACAGTGTTTTCATCAATTATGTCAGCATTGTATTAATACTCATTCTTTCTTTAAGGTCTAGGTCTCTTCTCCCTAGGTTCTCCTTTTTTATGTTGTTCTGACTAACTTATGAATTACTAGCATTCTCAACGACTGGCTGCTGCTCAGTCTCAACCTTAGCCTCTCCTTCCATAATAATACTCGAATTAATTGTAATAAAACGTGGATATTAAAGCAGATATTAATAAAGACAAACTATAGGATAGCAACTTCAAAATATGTCTAATAATAAGGATAAATTCAATTATTGTAAGAGTGGATTTAAATAGGATGATCATGCGATGAGTTTCTTGAGATAGTCCTATTTGGCCCGCTTAATGTCGGCTCTTGTTTCGACTTTGCGAGTAGCCAACACTTTTCTTTTCTCAGCTCCTCTTGATTTTTTGATTTTACGTTTAAGTTCTTTTTCTGATTTTCTCTTGGGATTGCGCTTGGGGACAACACCGAGTCTTCTCAGCCTGTAGTTAGGCTCATACTTAACGAGGTATTGCTGACTGTCATAAGAGAGGCAGAATCCAGTAGATCTGTTACCTCCAAAAGCAGTTCTAAAGCCGAAGAGTACAATGTTCTTGGGTTCCCAGTGATACTTGTTAGCAATGAGCTCACGTAAGTCCTTTTGAGAGACGTTAGGCTTTCCCTCATGATAGACGTCAAGCAATAGCTCCTTACGGGCCAACACCTTATTCACGCGAAGTCTTCTGGTCTTGATTGTGATAGTCATAACCTGGAATTAATATTTAATAAATTAAATAATCAATAACATCCATAACATGCAATATCTTTTGAACATTTAATTTTTAATTTATTACCTCAAACTCAATTTACATATTAATTTTCAATAATTTATAATTATGAATCTATTCAACATCTTCTTTCTTTATCTTTTCCATACAGTTTTCACCAATTTCAATATCGATCATTTTTGAATTTTATAAAATTACCAGAATTATAGATTGAATTTTATAGCTTGATCATTTAATATTACTTATATTGTTCGACTATGTAATATAGCTTGGTGCTAATGCGTCATGCTCAAAGCACTCATAACTTCGAAAAAACTAAGTGGAAGAGTGAACACAAGCAATCGCAAAATAAAAACACTCCAGAATATCAAAAACTCAAGTTCAGCCCAGAACTCATCGATTCCAATATCATCGTCAGAGAACAACTTCACACAGCTAAACATGAAATAGACCTTAGTAGAGTTTAAGTCATCATCTGCTCTCCCCTTAGGAGATGTCTTGAAACATGCCGATAACTAATCAAAGGAAGGGAGCAACAATTCCATGTAGTTGTCGAACCACTTTTAAGCAGTAGACTCTCCGCAGCATGGTCCATTGGTAGCAACAGCCAACAACTGAGAGAGGAATATCCTTGGTTTGATTTCAGCGCATTAGGACAACAAGAATGTTGGATGATAAATATTCTCTAAAATATAAGAACAATTGAAAAACAAGAATTGAAAGATAACTTGCATCGCATGACTGATTACCTTTTAAGACAACTTATAAACGGAAAAGGAGAAACCTATTTGTAATTTTTTCAACGCTGTCGAAGACTAAAATAGCGGTTGCAGCATATACTTCAGCATTATAATTTAAAAGATTAGTCTAGAAAAGACGTAATCATAATATCGCATTCTTGTGTATTAAACTGCCTGCTCGGAAAAGAGATCAATGAAAAAGGGAAAATGAAAGATAAGATATCTTTCGATCATTGCACACCAAGAAGATACGGCTGGTCTTAAGTAATGAAGTTATATCCTCCAACTCTCCCTCTTCCAAAGTTATGATTTTTACTAATTTTTTTGTGTAGTTCTATCTTTCCTTGTGTTTAGAGAGTTTTAGTTGTTGTAATGAAAGATGATGAAGGGTTCAACTACAAATTGATATTAATTATCAAGTTTTATTGGTTGCATGCTAACCCGCACCATCTCAAACGTTCTGGCGCGTTTCAGCTCCAATAAGAACAACGCTCTTTGCTTGCTCAACGTCTCTGAAAAGGAGACATACGCTCGTCTTCTTGAAGAAAATGTTTTACTCGCATACAAAAATTACCCCGCATTTCCTCACCAGGATCCTACTTCACCAGAGTACATTGAATCAGAGCTTGATGAGTATCATGACCGCACCGATGTGCAAGAGTACAACAAAATTATCGATCAATTCAAAAATGATCTGAAGGTTCAAAGAGAAGTTTGGGATTCCATCGATAAACTTGACCGCCCTTACAAAAAAGGCATCCCTGGAGTTGATACTAACCTCGATCCCAATGGTCCCGCAGAGCAAAAACTCCCTGACTTAGGTTTTGAACGTCGAGACATTAACAAAGAGCAAGTGTGGACATTCCAAAACGAAGACAGATTTATTGCCAATACTCCTTGGGTGAGCAAATCCAAGTTCAAACATATTCTCGAATGGGAAAATGAAAGACTGAATCGCCCTGTAACTCAAAACTATAACCACAATAAAGGATACAAATATGATGTTCCTGTTAGACCCTAGGAAAAATACGAATACGTTGCTGATCGTCTCGGACATCCAGAATTCTTTGGAACTCCTATGGATAGACTTTTTAAGCTTGAGAAGGATATATATCATCCTACTTATTTAGATCAACCTTTTGTCAGAATGCCAACTCAACACCCAAGCAAAAGTCTTAACTTTGAGCAAGGTTAAGTCGTCTATGAAAATACTAGTGTTTTGGAATGGATTAGAGCTTTACAATTGGGAAACATCGCTCTTTTGGCTTACTTTGGAGTTTTCATTCCCTTGAACATCGGATTCAAGACCAATCTTATTCTCGACAAGGCTGATTAAATGTTCATTTCTCAACAGCATTTGTTCAGTCCTCACTCAATGGACGCTGCTCGTCTTTTCACTCCTATTTCCGCTATGGGTGTTTTCTATATCATTTACGGTTCAATGAGAGTTATTACTCAAATTGGAGGTCAATACGCAATCAAAGTGAGCTACTCCAAAGATAAAGTATTGAAAACTCTATTTAGGAACTACTCTTTGTTAAGAGAATCAACAACTATGGTTTTGTTGAGGAAGACGTCTACGAAACTGCTCATCTCTAAATTCTTCCACCAAGACAACGCTCTGGTGTTCAAGATCTTTCATCTCAAGATTCTGATGGTCTTTGGCGTATCACTTGCCTAAACTCTCAAAGAAACATCCTCTTATACAACAACGATGCTTACTGGAACAAGAAGCTAAAAGGTTCATTCCTTCAAGGTGTATATATTTTTTAATATAGTTCATGAACTTCTGGGATAAGAGCTACTATGGATACAATCGTAAATAAAAATAGGAGGTGAATAACAAGTGGAAAGAAGAAGTCTATGCCACTATCAATCAAGAAGCCCTCCCAGGAAAATGATACATCACAATAAACTTCAATAGTCATATCACAACTATTATTTCGTACTATCCTATCCAATCTATTTCGAATAAAACACACAAAAATAGCACAAGGGTAGTATTATTACTGAAATTATTTAATACATTAATTTTAAGTCATATTTTAAAATATCGTCTCTTAGGAAGAGTACTTTGACTAGAATCATGATAAAATTGAAAGATTTCGTACATAATCGACTCAAATTGATGTGAATATAATAGTGATTAAATCTTAAGTGAGGCAATTGAAAGTATAATTAATGCTCACCAATCGTCTAAAAGGGGTGTTGAGGACATCCCTCACTCGCACTCTTCGCTATCAGCTTCTGGATCACAAGAAGATGGAAGAGATAAAGCATCGCCTCTTCTCAGACCGCTAGTTGACTTTCATGCTCAAGGCTAAGTTCATCTGGAAGGAAACCAAGTACACCATTGCCCAAGGATCAAAGGATCTTTGGAACGACGCCAAATGGATTATAGCCCTCAACAAACGCAAACATAAGCATGAGTTCACAGGCTTCTAACTCGCCGAAAACCAGCGTATTAAGATCGATTTGCTTAAATTCATTCCATACTCAATAATTCTTACTGTACCACTAGCAGAGCTTTCATTACCGATCATCCTATGGCTCTATCCTTACGCAGTGCCATCTCATTATATGTTTGATACAGCCATGGATCAGCGAATTGAAAAATTTGAGCTTGTGCAGTATGAAAGTCACAAGATTCTTATCGATAAGTTAACAACAGTGATGACTGATAAGCTGAAAATATAAACTTTTTAATTTTCAAGAGAGGAATTTTTCAAGGATGGATTTTTTCAGGTGATAGATGAATTGTAAAAACACTTAAACTTCAAAAAATTCACATCAGATGAATTACTAAAAGTTCTATAATTCTTAGGAGGTGGAGATTTTTTTACTGGAACTGAAACTTTCAACAGAATAGTAAATTTATTTACAATGAACATACCTAGAGTGACTTATAAAATACTGCGATGGATCTATGGTAAGTTGACAAGAACATAACTCGGTCCATATAAAGATCCATTTTTTGTTAGAGGATATCTAGATATCTTTAAATTCAATTACTTTCCTTTCGAAATATTAAAATGCAAATTTTTAATTTATCAAATCAATAGAAAGTTCAAATTAATTGAAGCGCAGGATAGAGCATTTTAGAAATACGGCATGGATGATATCGTTGGCAGTCACATAAAGTAATTGGCTAGATAGAGAGGACTGGCTACTCTCAGTTGCTACTAAACTTTGAAAAATGTAATTAAAAATGATTGGGTAAAATATACTACTCATCCGAAATTTCAAAACAATAACACAAAATTGTGGTACAGCGTAATGATGTATAACTTCCTCAAAGAAAGTAGTAGGGAAATAAACTGATTAGTCACTATTTTTAAACAATTATTAAGATTTAATTATAATTATTTTGCCATCAACAATATGTTGATTTTGAACGATAGTTATTCGCAAAACCAGTTTATTTTATTTGATCAATTATTTTAAAACAAAATAACGAATAGTTAATCAATGTTTATGGGGTTTGTCCTTATTGATCATTTTTTTCGCATTAATTCCTAGAATATTTTATCAAGACCCTTTTTCAATATTTCTTTTTTGATATGTAATCGCTACTTTTGTTCAGATAAATTATATTTTTGCAGTTTTTCTTTGTATAATTTGATCATCGTCTAAAAATTATTTAATATGACTTCTTAAATTCTTTGATTTTCTGACAAACTATTTAATGTTTATTGAACAGCTGTAGCTTCCTGCTATTTTTCTTCAGCCCTCAGCATCATTATTGTTACATTTTCTTCCAATTACCTGATTCGTTATTTTAAAATATTATTTTACTGGCCATATTGCTAAAGTGTATCAAATGCCTTTAAGGAATATAATTTATTTTCGTAATCCTATTATTGTCTTCTACTTTTAATTTACAGTTATTCTCTCTCTTTTTATAATTAAATTTAGAAGATTCTTAATTAAGACATTTTGGTTTTATAGCATAAATCATGTTAAGATAAATTAGATTATTTTGTTGTAATTTCAAATTGTTTTTTAACTATTTACTCTTTAGCTGTGCACTGTTATCTTGCAACTCTATCAACTTAACTTTCTTTTGTTTTTATCCATTGTTCTTTTTATTTCAATTGATCCTATTTTTAAGCTAATATGTTTTCTCTGTGCAATATTTAGCTATTTTTTAAGATTGCTTCTTGCTGATATTGGTGATTAATGGCAATTAATTTATTATTTTAAATGCTAAATTGTTCCAATGCTTGCTTTTATTGATTTAGTTGTTCTTTCAAACTAATAATTTAATTCTCTTTATCTTTTATTTATTGACTCTGCCTTTATTATTTCAATTGCATTTATTTTTTTAATATTTCTTAACTTTAACTCCACATTAACTCCTTATTCACAATTTCATTCTTCAACTGTACCCAATTATTCTGCTTTTCTTTCAATTGTTCAATGTACTACTTTTTTTATTTTATTAAATCATTAATTTTATCACCACTCTCTTACCTAATTTTCAATATCTCTTTTTAAAGCTCATAAATTTTAATTAAATCTCTATTCTAATCTTCGCTTGATATTTTATGAAATGCCTCTCGATAAAGCGAACCTGATTATTGCAACAATTGTCTTTAATTCTCCTATTTCTAAAACAGCTGCTCTTGAATCAACATAAATTTTTGCCCAATTTTCAAAGTATTAATCGACAATTGCTTCACTTTCTTTGGTAAATCTCCATCTTACAAATAACTTGTCAGCTCATATATTTTTATTTCCAATCGTCTAATCTACTCTATCATCATCAAATTGCTCTTTTTCAACTCTTCATTTTATTTTTTAATTTCCGAATACTCCTCACTAGATATGAGTACTTCATAAATACCAGATTAAGCGTTCATTATATAAAAAAATAATTATAAACTTCATTTGTGTCAATCCATCTTTTTTTTCCCAACATGTCCAAAATTATTATGATTTTTTCAAAATTTGGCTTTACTTTTGTATGAGCTATTATAAATAGTATCGAACTTAAATGAATAGCTACAGCTACCTGTTCAAGTATATAATTATTGGAGATCCAAGTAACTTATCAATCATGTAGGTGTTGGTAAATCATGCATATTGATGCAATTCCTAGAAGGCAAGTTCAAACTCGACTGTGAGAGTACTATAGGTGTTGAGTTTGGATCTAAAATTGTCGATGTCGACGACAAAAAAATTAAAATGCAGATCTGGGATACAGTAACTCGTCATTAATATAGGCCGGACAAGAAGTCTTCAAGTCAATTACACGTTCATATTATCGCGGATCAATTGGAGCCATTCTAATGTTCGACTTAACCAATCGCCAATCCTTTAATAATTTAAGCAAATGGATTGAGGAAACAAAGAATTACGCAAATTAAAAGCTGACCATCATTCTTGTAGGAAATAAAAACGATCTTGATCACAAGTAGCAACATATCTATTCAGAAGATAGGTGTCAACTTCAGAAGCTGCAGGCTTCGCAGAGGCCAATAAAATGCTGTATATGGAGTGTTCAGCAAAAAATCATGAAATTACAACATAGGTATGAATTATAGTGATGCAGGTGTTCTTGAAATTGGCAAAGAGAATAATAAAAAAAATAGAAGAGAGTGAAGTAGATCCAAAAAATTAGATGTTGGGAGTTAAACTTGGTAGTTATCAGATTCAGACTTAAAATAAAGTTAGAAATTGGTCTTGTTGTTGATTTGAACTCTTTTATTCACTGGCTATATCTTCATTGATTTCTTAGTAAACTATCGGGATTAGATTATATTTTTGATTATTTAATTACATTTTTTATCATAATATAAAACCATGGTTATTAAGACTGAGCTTTGCGCGTTCAGCGAGTGGAAGATATACCCCGGCCGAGGAATCAGATACGTCGCCAAAGACGGCAGACCATTCCTGTATCTCAGCAAGAGGACCAAAGATTTCGGATTGAGGTATCATCCTTTAGTAACACAGAAAACTCAAAGCCCAAAGATTAAGATGGACTACTGCTTGGAGAAGACTTCATAAAAAGCTAAAACTTTCCGATCAAAGCAAGAACAAGAAGAAGAAAGTGTTCAGAAAATAAAGAGCCATCGAAGGTGTCACTCTTGACGATATCAAAAAGATCAAGACTGCTAGACCTGAAGACAAGAAAGCTCTCGCTGAAGAGGCTGTCAGAGAAATCAAGGAGCGTAAGAAAGCTCTTGCTGCCAAAAAGGCCGGTGCCAACAAAGGTCAAGGAGTTAACAAGAACACCCAACAAAAAGCTCAAGACAAGGCTGCCCAAAAAGCTCAAAAGAAGGCAATCCCAAAAAAGAAATGATACGGTCCTATTTAACCTTCCTCAATTTAGTATTATTAAACATTTTTTTAATCTGATGATAGAAAGTGAGTATGAGTTTAAATAGGGCGAATCAGAATCTAAGTTCGTGGGGTTTAACTCCGTTGCTGATGGTGAATCTAGTTCCGAGGAAGCCCTTGAGATGCTCAATTTTGCTAATGTTAGCGAGAAGAGCGCTATCAACACCCTTTTGGACAGTTTTAAGCTCAGTTCTCCATTTAGCCTATCCTTGCTTGTCAGCTTCAACAGTTTTCAATCTAAGTTCAGAGGCATTCTTAAGCTCGTTCTTGGTGAATCTGCTGTGATTTTTAAAGAAACTGTCATCAATGTTGGCATTGACTCCAGTGAGGGGAACAGTGGTGGAGGTAGCAATCACGTAAGCGGGGTTGACTCTTCTGAGAGGAACTCCGTTGACTGCATAAGGTCCAGTAACGAGTAGGTTACCTGACTTGAGAGATTTAAGAACAACAACTCTTCTTCCTCTGCTGGGTCCTGAGAGGAGAATGACAACGCTACCATTTTGAATGGATTTTCTTCCAACATTGGCTTTGGGTTGACTGCTAGTTCTTTTGATATAAGCTGTCTCGTCATCAGCGGGATACCAGGTATTTGCCTTGTTTCTGAGTCTACGCTTGGGGGCTCCTCCGAGGGCTAGGTTATGAAAGTGTTACTGAGATGGGAGGTGGAGGGATTGGCGCTACCTAGAACTCCAGTGAGGTGGATAGGGGTGGCTCTGTAGTACTTGGCCAATTTATGGGCAATTCTAGCTCTAGTGACTGTGGTCTTAGTTTTTGTCTCAACCATTATTTGTGATTAGGAATAAATATTAAATATTAATATTTCTTTATCCCCCACATTCATTATAACTCACATGCAAAAATATCATTCAACTCTCTCACTATCTCCCCTTTTTTTATAGATGGCTCTTCCATTCAATTAGAGTTTCCAATGTCCACTCATAACAGTTTTCCTCTTTGATTTTTTATAGAATAAAACTAAACAGAGAGTGAGCTTGAACTGGTATTATTTTATTGAGAAAATTTTTAATTTTGAAATGTTCAATATAAACTTCGTAGTGGTATTTTATCTTTCTTCTCGAGTTGCGTAAATTTTAATATCCTGCTTTACTTTTGGCCTCCTTTCGTTATAAAAATATAATTTTGACATTATTTTTTATCATCATTTCGTAATTACGATATTTATAGCCATAGTACTCCTCGTAAACAGAATAAAGCTACTCTTACTCGAATAAATCATTTCTTAGATATTTGGTTAAGTATTATCTCTTTGGGACTTCCTTAACATTCATCAAGCAGGACTACTAGTAGGGCCAAGAAAGAAATAAAGTCTATATTGCTTATATTTGCTATAAGTACAACTTTTAAAACAATTTAAGCTTGTCATAATTTACACGACTATTTTTTAATTTACTGCTTCCTACTGAACTATGAAAAGCATCACTTTTACTAACTCCAAGTCCTGTCTACTACTTAAATAAAATATATTTCTTCTTGAACTGTTGAAGCAGCAAACTTTAAATTTTATAGTCAATGTCATTAGATTCAGATTCACAAAATAACTGCCGATTACTACGAAATTCTTCCTCCATAAATTACTCTAAAAACTAAAGTTCTTATTAATTAAAATCCTATATTTAAATTGCAATTTATTCCTCTTTCATTATTCCCTTTCCTAAAACACTTGGAAATCTTTCATAGACATATGTTGATTTAACAGCTTCAGGTTCAGGATGCTTGCATACTATATAACGAATATTTGCTATTTTTTAGATTAGTTTTATATCCTTTTTTGCTTTCTTTTTATCTAGACTATCATCAAAAAAATTCAATTAAGGATCTTAAACAAATTGATGTCGTCGTTCGATAAATGAAGTAAAAATTGTACCTTCAGTGAATTTATAACCAAAAGAACCAACTTTACTCATACCAAGATCAGATAGGAAATCCTGAACTTTGAAGATATCATTTAATAGTTGAGGCTCTGTAAGATTAAGAGAACTATTGTCCTTGCCATCTTTCAGTCTTTGAACTTTCTATCTTACAATATATTTACCCAAAATTTCTTATAATTTTTCATCAGTGTGAGCATAAATTAATAAAAACAGTCTCTAACTATATGCCCTGCAAACTAAGGATGCTCCACCTCCTGCATTTTGAAAATATAAGTGCTTTCTGGAGTTTATAAATATTATTTAACGTCATTTTCATCGTATATTTAAAACTGCTACAATCTCTTACGTAATTGCTTCTCTAACTTATCAGGAAGGGGAGGCAAATCCTCATCATTTAAAACCGTTCCGCTATCCATTTGTATAATTATACTCTTTTTTATAAAAGTAGTACGTCTGCTTCGATAGTATTGTCAACCATTGAAGGATTTATTCCAACTATTATTGGCACTGGGGCAGCCATATACTCTTTTAGTGTACTTGGAAGAATTGGAATCAAAACATGTTCCCATCTAAAAGGAAATGTTAGAGCTAGAAAAGCCTAAATCGCATATCCGAGTATTGTCTTTGACTGTGAGACAAATATAATTTTTTTCTAAAGCAAAATAGCTTCAAAAATACTGATAATACACTGCAACGGCAAAAATTTAAAGACACAATAAATTCCTCTTTCCTACATAGATAAAAGCATACAGAAACGATGGGGTAAGTATTATTAGTATCAAAATTAATATTACTCCCCCCATAAGAATAGCTCAACCCATTAATCCCAATTTCCTTCGGAAGTACCATATTATTAACATAGCTAGCCACAACCTTATGAAAAGGCACATCATTTTTGGACATAGACAATCGATATAGATGTTTCAAACATTCTGAAAATTAATCAGTATATCGATGACTAAATAATAATAAAAAATACCGCGATAGAATACAGATAGCTTTTTAGTAGTAGATCTTATCAGGACTGTTGAAATTTAACTTATGCTTCAATGATTCATCAAGACATTACTTAAAAGATAGGCAACTAACATATATTCGATCTCCCGTTTAATTTGTTAGTATGAAATTAAAAGAAATAAAACCTTTCAATTATTTGGAAAGATGAATACCCTCAGGAAAACAGAAGATAGGCAACATACTATGATTTATATGCTTGGATTATTAGGGGTATCGTTATAACAAAATTGGTTTGAAAGTTTGCTCCAAAAGACTTCTCACTAAAATTAATCATTGCCTACTTCGCTTGTAAATCAGAAAGTTATGTGTCATCGGATTATTACTTACTATCTTATAGCCCTGCGGCAAAGTAAAGATCTACTTTTCTTATAAACGCTTTCGCTCAGTTAGCATGACATCGATGTCTGTCAAAGGTTCGCTTATACTCACATCTTCAGTTTTGTAGCAAAGTGTGAGACCCCCATATCGATCTGGAAATGCACTTGGCATTTTCATAGCTATCCATTAGCTGTTTGGTTGAGCCAAAAAATCGAGTTAGCAAATAGGTGATCTATTTTTCTCACAGAAGTTGATGAGTAGATAGAGTCCTTGCGTGAGGGTAACAATTTTGTTGTTGTTCTTGTTATCTTTTGGTATTTCTTGGGTCAATTCTAGACTCGAAACCCATTTCTATTCTAACTGGCATAGCCGGAGAGTTACAACTAGGTCTGTAGAGAGCAAGAGCAGGATCGATGTCAATCACTGCGATTGAAGATACGAGATGTTGCTCTTCTTTCAATTAGATCTACATTTTGAATAATAATTAAATATTAACAAAACATTATCGATCCATCATGGTTATTATTTTCCACTTCGGCCAACTATTTGCCTTATTAAGCATTCAATTCAATCATTTTCTACTTTTTAGAAATCAAATTTTATAAATTGTAATAGACGTTTACTATTAGTCATCTTAATAAAAGAACTTATATATATAATTTTACATTTTTTAGAGAATTAATCAAATGATTTGCAATGTTTTTACCTTATTCATTTTTATTTGTCAATTTAATAAAAATTATCGCAGCTTTATACAATTTATTGAAAATAAATTAAATTAGGCTTTAAATCTTTTAAAACTTAATGATTGTTTTGTTCTTATTGTTCTACTTTATTTTTAATTATATTTTTTAATAATATTTTTGAACATGGATCATAATTTTTTAAATCCCAATTATATAAAATATTAATTAAATAGTTGATATTGATGAGAATAACTAGATTGATTTTTATTTACTTTAGTATTTTCTAATAAAGTATTACTTAATCATAATTTAAATATAAAAGCAACATTATTTAATAATTTTCAAA
>DYPS01000007.1:13919-48531 GCA_020719775.1 Desulfosporosinus sp.
CTATATTTCATCACTATTATTCTATTTCAATAACTATTCAATATTCGTATTTATCCTATAATAAACTTAGTTTTGTTTTGGAAAAAATATCATCAATTTTGAATTCATTGCTGTTCAATCATTTTTTAAAAAAATTAAAAAAAAGGAAAATATTAAAAATTTCATTCCTATACAAAAATATTTTCAATTAATAAATTGTATTTGAACTATAAACCATCCAAAAAGTTGTAAATTAGCCTAAATAGAAATATGATCAAACATTTGCTTTTATTTTCGGATTATTACCTTTTTTGAATTAAATAAAAAATTTAGAATTTACTAATATAATTCTATAAATATTAAAGATTACAACAGATTGTAATTGCCGCAAGCTTATTAAATTTAATTTCCATCTTAAATATAATAATTATGCTGCAATTTGACATTTTCATAAAGAATAATCTTCCGATTAAAAAATACAGTTTCTATTGTTTAGCAATCAATATTTACGTTTGCCCAAATAATTCTAAATTAAATTGAATTAAATAAAAAGAGTATTTAAAATATATAAATAAAAGCTAATAGCAGAGATTCTACTTTGATCACATTCGAACCCAAATATATTCCCTGATTTACCTGTTTATTTCGCACACACCGTAAATATTATTCTTTTATGAGTAACCTTATAATGAGTTCCAAACAACAGTTTCAAAAAGGAATAGTTTTAAAAATTATAAAAATAAGGCTCTATCTTTTAATTGTAATTTCGATGTTGATAATTTATCAAAATGAAAAAGAATATAAACATATTTATCTAAAAATATTTGGCAATAAGCAAAGTCCCTTTAATTAATTTTTATAATATAAATGAAAAAAAGAAGAAATTTTACAATCGTAAATCATAAAGAACATAAAAAATTGACCTTAGAAAGGCCCAACGATAAAAAATAAAACATCGGTATTCCATTTCAGGAGAAAGAAAAGATAAAAATAAAAACATAAAATATTTAGATCAAACAATCTAAAGACAATATCGACACGAGAACATCCAGCAAATTGCAAAATATACTGCAAAATGTTAGTTAAAACAAAAGAAGGACAAGTTTTTCATAAAGATTTGCAAATCCAAATCCAAAAAATATACATAGATAATAAACCAAACGCTCTAGCTTCTCCATTCATTTACTTAAATAAAGCACTTCCCTTCATTTAAAACAAATTAATAATCATTAAATATCATAGGCGGCAAGTAATTTATCAGAAAACAATCACGCTGATAGGTCCATAAGATAATTTACCATGTATTTGATCAGTAAAATGTATCTCTTTCGATTAAGCCCATCTTCTTACGAAATCAGCCAAGAACAATTTCAGAATTTAGTCAAATCATTAGTTTTACTTTCACTTAGAGGCACAAACAAATAATCCTCTATATTTGCAGATAGTGATGAGAATTAGCATTAAATCAAGAAAAAGTTGAGATTAATTGTTCAGTAGGAGAAAACAAAACAGTTAAAACTAAAAACAGCAGCAGTTATCTTTCAGTATAGTGCTTTAAATTTTAATGCGGATAAATAAACATAAAAAATGAAATTATGCAAACTAATAAGTGAGAAAGAACAGCTAAACATTCGAATAAATAATCTAAAATAAGTTGAAGTATAAATAAATAAGAGAGTAAAAATTCTTTAAACCTAATTAACCAATAAAAAAAATATATTCTTTTAACTTTAGAAAAGTAATAATCTAAAAACTTAAAAATTGTGTTAGTTACAAAGCAAAGTCATCAAAATGTAACAATAATTATTGACCATTAAAGAAAGAGAACAATAAATTTACAGTTTCGTTCAAAAGCAAGAAACTAAAATTTTGCTGAAATAAATTAGTTAAGAATTCAAAGATATATAAGCATAAATTTACGATTATGCAGCTTATTTACAGGCCAACTAAATGGCCACAAATCCTTTGTATTAGCCGCACCCTTTTTAATAAATGTAAAAACTTCTAAATTTATAACTGAAAGCTGTAAACTAGTCAATTATGCATAGCAATGAATTAAAAGTAGATCATAAAATAATGAGAGATATGATATCTAAAACAACGAATTTTTATCACAAAAAGGTAAGTAAAATACTATTTAGGATTTGTAAATGTCGAAGCTGATCTAATTTAAAACCAAATGTATTTGCTAATTCGTAAAAAAAATGAAAAAATGGCTAAAGAATTGGGAGTTCAAACAATAATTTTTAGCTAATCTTCGAAGTTAATTTGCATACGATTCAAAAGTATTATTTTAAAAATTCGATTAATTGACTTATAAATAATTGTGCTTTGATTGTGGAAAGCAAATTCGTTAGTAAATAAAAGTTCTTGGTGTTGGTTTAACAAAAATATAAGAAAATTACAAAATGGGCAACTTTTTTTATTGAATGATTCAATCATTAATTTATTTTAAGTACATAGACTGAACAACATTAATTAATTGTATTTAATTAAATAATCAATATTTATTCAGCAAGAGTGCAACTTTGCATATTTTTAATTCATTGCTTATTCTAGCAAAAATTGTAAACTCTAACGATGGAAGAATTTATATTTTGAACAAAAATAAAAATAATAAACTCATCGTGAGAATGACTTTGCCTGTATTAGTGAAATCATTATGATAAATATCATTGATTAGTTTTAATCTTTAAAATAGTAACAAATATAATTCATAAAGACGAAACAAATATAGAAAAATATTGGCTAACACAATATTAAGCAAGATTTCGACAATTTTAAGCAGACAGGCTACAGTAATATTCTTGTCAGATCTGAAAAAAAACAATTGCAACAATCATAGTTCAAAGCACAGTTTTTTATTTTTTTGAACTTAGATAAATTACTTCTCCAATTAATAATAAACCTAATCGTTTTCAATTTAAATTATGGGTAATTGCTCAGTTATATCAGCAAATGCTTTAATTTGCATTTATCGTCTAACTTCAGTTCGTAGTGACTATTTATATGATATTAATGCTTCAAATATTTATATTCATCCTGTCAATTCATATAATAAAAAAGGAAGAAATTTATGAAGAAGGGTAACAATTTGATTATTCAAAATCATAACGAACATAGAAAACTAGTCTTAGTGAGACTCAATTAAAAATAACCCAGTAAAAAGATAGAAGAATATTGCAAAAATACTTTAATATTGGGAAAAGTGCAAAATAAATAGGACTAAAATAAAAAATAAACCATTGAAGAAAAAATATAAGAAAGAATGGGCAAAAATATAATCAAAAAAATCATTAGAAGAAAATCAAGTTTAGATTTGCGTATTTTAACCTAAAATAATTAAAAAAATAAAATAATATTTGCAAAGAATTCAATAAGAACTAACTCACTTCAAAAAGACACATAGCATTCAATGTCGCCAATCAATAACATGGCGAAATCCTTTATTGGTTCATTATTTGATTTTACAACATCACACAGCTGCAATGAGATCTAAGAATTGATAAAGGAGTTAATTAAGCAGATGATTCAGCAAATGTTTCTATATCAGTCAAGTTCGGTCACATACATTATTAAAAAGGAAAGGTTTCATTAAATTATTAAATATTTGATATAAACCTCTTATTCATAAAAAAAATGGGAAGGCAAAAATAAAGCATAAAATAAAGATAGGATAATGGATGTGATGAGTAAAATTAGTAAATTTGGCAGTAATTGTCGATTTAAGGACAAATCTAATAGATTGGTGTATTAAGCGAAAACAGTGTCGATTCAATACAGTTCTCAGCAATTTAATAAATAAAAAATAAATAATACGAAATAGTACTAATAAATGTTAAAAAGCAAAGGATAAATATAAAAGTAAATAATGAAATTGACCTAAATACGAAACAGCATAAAGTCATAATACAATTATCTTCAATAAAGCAAAGTAGAAGAAGAACGAAAATCATGTGAGTTGTAACAAAGCAACAAAAGATAAACTTAAAAATACAATAAGCTAATAAAAGATATCAATAAGTTAGAAATGGAAATGCAGACAATAACAAAAAAGAAATAGGAAATCATGAACTTTGTCTGCAAACAGTAGAGTAAACAAATATTAAAATAAGTCAGCAGATAGTATAAAAATATTTAATCTGATTTATTCTAATATGCGGTCTACCTACAATCCAATTAAATGGCCAACAACCCCAATTTCGAACTACATCCCTTCCTTTAAATGGAAAAACAATTGCTATAATAAATCAAAACCACCAATAAAAACATCATACAAAATTAATCTCTATCCTTACAAATCAAATAAAAATAGATGAGAGATATTATTATCAAAATTGTTGATTTTTACAAAAAAAAAGTATGACATATGTGATGTAGGATTCAGATATGATAACCCTTATGAATTTTAAAACTAAGTACATACGATAATATGTCGAAAAAATGAAAAAATGGCTCAGTAACTGGGAATTGAAACAAGAATTTTTAAATAATTTAAGGAAATAATTTGCTGCAGATACAGTAATTATGAATGAACTTTTTTAGAAATTATCAGACATCCATTTGTGTGAAAATTGCAAATAAAGCAAAGATGAAGTTGCAGATTAATTGATTTCTCATTTTTCCAAAATTTAGGAAAATTACAAAATGGGAAATTCATTTTATTGATCAATATTATTATTATTTTGATAAAATCTGGAGTTGGATTTAACTTTCAAATAGAATTAGAAGAGTTGATCATTTTTTAATTGAGGCAAAAGAAAAAATGAAACATTTTATTAATGAAACCTGCTATCAATGAAACAAAACTTAATAATTTGATTTATTAATTTTACTTATATTTTTGAAATAAAGATAATTGTAATATGTTTATATTGTTTTGTTTCAACAGCAAAAGAAGTTCAATTACTTTGGAAAAAGCAGAATTATTATCAAAAACTATTTCGTTTAAGACAGTCTTGAAATTTAATTCACCTAAACAATTTCAAAGAGAATATGGAGTGAGACATAAAATTAATGCATAAAGTCATAAATCATATTAATAGGACAATTATATTTTTAGATTTAACAAAAATAGAAAACAAAATAAAAAGTACCAATCCATTTAAAATGGTTTAAATATTTTAATATTCTATATTATTGATAAATTAAATTAAACTAACAGCGCTTATGTAAATAATTGTAAATTATTTTTAAAACAAACAAATATCTTGAAAATATATATATACATCAATAAATTATTGCTTATGCTAAATATAGAAACCAAATAATTTAATTCATTTTTTAAGTAAAACTTAACAAAAAACTTCAATTAGTGCTTAGCTTGATTTTATTTTATATTTGACTTTGTTTTGGCGGTTACTATGATTGAATGTCGGAAAATAGATTTATTTTGCTCAAAATCAATGCATAATCATTTGGCCTTGGAACTAAGATATCTTTGTCTGAGCTCAACTGCCTCTTCACCTTTCCATCTTGTTAAAATTCCTGGATTTTTCACAAGCAACTCATCCTCTTCGACTGTCCATTCAATTCTTTCATCTTTTTGAGAGTAAATTCTGTCCAAAGCTCGCACATCTCCTGAAACTCTATCCAACTTACGGATGAGAATGGGAAGAGTGGTGTTGTACTCTTTCGCGAGGACTGAAAGTAATTCTGCGAGCTCACCGAGTGACAGGTCTTTTGAAGGAAGGTTAAGCTTTGCAGCTGGAGCTGGAGCACTTTGAAGGTTGACTCTGCTGTTGACGGCTTAGAGCAGACTTTTGACTTCTTTTGTTAATTCCATTTGTATTGCGATATTAATAACAAGGCGCACGAAATTATTCAAAAATATCACTCAATGAACATATATACATAACGCTTATGATATTCACAAAACAAGAACAAATCTCTTGATTACATTCTAAAAATTTGATTGGATAAAGGACAATTCAAAAATATAAGAAAAGCAAACAGTGAAGAAATCACAACATAGAGGTAAACTTCAGTTTTTGACAACTTCTTGAGCATAAGGACAAAAGAAATAAGTTGGAGGTGAAATTTGAGTGGAATCCACTTCAATAGATGGATTATTTTTCAGCTGAGATATCAGTACTTCTCTCTCCAAAGCAAAAAATTCATCGAAATTTATGCTTTCTTTGTTGCCTAATCTCTTGCTGACCATATCTTTAACATCAGTTTTTTAAAGGCACTCCCTATATTTAGCAAGATCTATGAATCCATTAGTCGGTTCATAACTGAGAAAAGCTTGGCGGATCATGAGGATCTGCTTCTGGTTGAGTCCTTGATTGAGATACTTCTGCATTTGGAAGTGGGGATCAGCCCTATGTGGTTAAGATTCGCTTGTGCCCATATTGACCGTTGCAAAATGAATAAAAGAATGTTATATTATCATGTTTCAGACTTTGAAGCCTTAAGGACACTCGAACAGCAGGTCAGGAAGTTGAGGACCCTTCTGATTGGGCTCGTAGAAACGGAACTCATGATGCATTAAAAATTAACGGAGGGGGTCAGCCAGGTCCGAATAGAAGTCAAAATTAGCGTGAGTCATTGTCTTGGGAGTTAAGACTTGGTGTTTGTTATAACATAGTTCTAAGTAATAAAATTAATACTAGCCAGTTCGAGAGAGTTTTAAAACGATATCACATCATCTTTTTGACCATGGATAAAGAACGTTGGACAACTTACTGAAAGAATATTCGTTTTATTGTCATAAGTTTATTTAGCAAGAAAAGATCCTAAAAACCCCACAAATTAACGAGCAAGTGATTTGATACTCGCGAAGGGACTGATAAGTACTAAAGCTCCAGGATTTGCCTTTTGCATAAGTTCTAGAGCAACTCCAGTCCCTATAGATCTCCCCATTACAATAATATTTTCCTGTTTGAATCCCAATTTCTGCGCATAAGCATATACTGTTTGACTATCTTCTTTAATGATTTCAGATGCAGTTTTCCCCTTATAAATACTATAACCTGAATACTCCATTGCTAAAACATTTACCTTTATAAGTATATATTTACTTGATATAGATTTCTGAGAAGATCAAGAAGATTATGACTTAATTTGATATCTTCACCAGAAGCATGGAAATAAATAATTAAATATCGACTGCCTACCATTGAATCTAAGAAGAGACAAGGAATGTGCTTATCGATTTATTCTTCATCTTCTCTTGAAGTTTATTCAGTCATTAGTTCTGACTCTAGATCAAGAGTGCCTTTTGCTTATAGAATAGCAGCATCAATAGTCAGATGTATGTCCGATGCGTTAGAAGCTTTATAACAATTGAGAAACGAAGCTAGTCCACTCTCTTATCTGACTTTCTTTCGCATTTTGGGAATAAATACAACTTCACCCCATAAGTCAATAAAGCTATACTTGATTTTTGGAGGAGTAAAGAGAATAAAGTCTAAGTCCATCGGTTACCCAGTCCAATTTATATAAATATTATAACATAACATCATATTTCTTAACCCCAATCAAATATTCAAGATACAATATGCAAATACTGTCTAATTTTAACAAACTGGATAATGCCTATCAAATAGTAAAAATAAATGATATTAAAAATAGATCATTTTTACAATAGATGCTTAAGATGAGTGCAAGTCTGAATAAGTACCGCATAATATTTCTATTTTTAATGTAAATTACTCTAATAAAGCGAAGTAGTATATAGTTATTAATCATCGAATTACTCCTATTTATTATTCCTATTATATTTGTCATTCATATTACTCACTTACTCAGCTATAATATTGAGCCAATATAATATCGCTTATGAATTGGAGCAATCAATATCGTAATAAATTCCTTCTTTGATCATTAATTTTTACTAAAAGTCAATATCTATTTCAAAGTGTTCGTATTTGTGCTGTAATAGACTAAAAATTAGAACTATTATTAGAATATTTTAGTCATCGATTAGTTATCCGTTTATGCTCACAGCTGTTAAACCTATTTCAATATTGAACATTGTTTGTAAAATGTTTAAATTTGCAATTCTTGCTTTTTACTTTTGTAAAGTCTTATACTATACCTCGGCATATTCAAGTTGTTCTCTATATTTAATCATTTATAGCTCCTATTTTTTTAGAACGTTTAATCCTTTTTATACGGCTAACTCTATTTCTAAAAGCTAATCTTTTATTTTTTATGTTTCTTAACTCATTTTTATTTCGATTTGTCGCAATTTTGACAATTCCTTTTCCATCTACAAGTATTCATTTTCTTCTTTAATCTCTTCCCGAGTAAATTTTAGATGTTAACAGTTCTAGTCTGTCTCTATTTAATTGCTTTTTTGACATTTATTTTTCAAAAAGTAAATATTTTGCTACAAACAGTTAATATCCACCATCATACTTCTATACTAATAAGTCTATTATTTTTCGCAAGAACAATCAACATCTTCATCCTGATTATTTGCCAATCCTTTCGATAAATCTTACCTTTATACCTTTTCTTATTTTTTCTCTATTTTTTACAGTTCTCCCATCTCCATTTATTATACTTAATAAAAAACTTAATATCAATCTTTTTACAACTATGAAATATAAAAACTATTCAGTGACTTAAATGATAAAATTTAACTATTTCGAAACTATCAGCAATAACTCGCATATATATAACTTATAATTAAAAATAGAGAAAAGAGAATGATCGAAGTTAAAAACAAAAAAAATCCTATAGTTGGATACATGGGCTATCAACCAGGAGTAGAATCGGCAGAAAATCAAGATGTTACTCCAACCACTATCGAATCTCATGTTCCAGGATATGTTGGATATATCCCAGCAGTCAAGTCATAAAACCTATACGCAAAAACTTATGGGAAAATAACTTAAAACTGCAACAAAGGAAATTACTATAAAGGAATTGAGCTCCCAAATGATGTTAAGTATACATCCACTACCAAATAAACCTATGTACATCCCAACAAAATCAAATAAAATGAACTTAATGAGGGAAAAATCAGTGGTGTAAAGGTATCTACTTTCTCAAATGCTGCAAAATGGATGATCGACACACAAGGAGTCAAAAAGGAATTCGATCCATAACCAGTCACAAAACTTAGCTATGAAGAAGCAGTTCGTAAAGCATATAAATGATCGTCAATAACCTAACAACTAACTCATTTTTAAAGAAAACAAACATTATCTACATCATTCGCTAAGAGCCTAGGAGTAAACTCTCAATATACGAGCAGAGGGTTCGTTGGTGTTTGCCCAGCTTGGTAGCCAATAGTGTTGAAGAATGGAGTTGTTTTTGTTGAAGAGTCGAGAATGATATAGTCTGTAATATTGGGATTCAGCGCACACAGGTTGTAGGCCCTCGAATTTGAATTATTATTGAATTTGTTCGATTTGTTGGGTTAAATATTCTTACTTTCCAGTAATTTCTTTAAGAAGAGTTGGATAAAGAGTTGTGGAGACGTGAGATCTTACCATTTGATACCATGATTTTTATTTGGATGAAACTCCATCAGAAAAAGCCTATTTTTTTCTCCAAAGTACAGATTTAGGAAGGATATCAGGGCATACAACTTAAAATGCTTTTCTAATCAAATACTTTTCCATTCTCTCTTTAGTTGGAATGATTAACTCAGGAGCAATTTTGTAGTATAGATTAACAAAAGTCTCATCTAAGAAAGGAACTCTAGCTTCAAGACCAAAGTGAGAAATATTTCTATCAACTCTCAATCCATCATAGAGATGAATTTACTGTACCAGTCTATCTCTATCTTTCTTAGCTTCTTCAGCATTGGGAGCCATATAGAAGTAAAGATATCCCATTTGGCATTCATCAGCTCCATCACCATTTAGTACAACTTTTACATCAGTTGTTTCGGAAATACGCTTAGCAATGAGGAATTGCCCCACTGAAGCTCTAATCGTAGTAATATCAAATGTTTCAGTGACTTCAATAACTTCATTAAGAGAGTTAAGTCCTTCTTCAGGCTCGTAAATAAACTCCGTATGATCTGAGTCAATGTGCTTGGCAACTTCTCTAGCAAATACGATATCTGTTCCCTCTTTCATACCAATACTAAAAGTACGCAATCTTTATCCTTTCTCTTTGAGAAGTGAAGAAGCTACACTAGCCACTAAACTAGAATCTAGTCCTCCAGAAAGCAAACAACCTATTGCTCTGTCTGACATCAAACGTTCCTCAACTGCCTTCTTAAATACTCTTACGATTTCACGATACAATTCTATGTTCTCTTCAGTGTATTCGACAGATGGAATAGTGGTATATTTTTTATGAACCAAGATTTAATTTGAGTTTGTGGCTGGGGTATATCTTCCTTGTAGTAAAGTCCCTTGATCTAAACGTTTGACATTTTCATGGAAGTCAGACAATCCAGACATCAAACTACTTACTCCAAACTAATGTTAATCTGAACAATAGAATACTGGTCTGACGCTAAGTGGGTCCGTCGCCACAAAATAGTCTACAGTAGCTGTTTTGATTTCCTCACGAATCAAGAAAATTGCATATTCCCCATGAAGCTCATGGTTGAGCGCTTCAAAATTATCTCCAAGTTTCATGAAAAGAGGTAAAATCACTGCACAATCTGAGCGAGAGTCAATCTCCAATCCATGTTTCTTTCTAAGTTCGCGGTGATTGTAAATTTCTCCATTGGCGATAACAGTGTACTTATACTCTGTATTGAAGTGACAGAAAGGTTGTTCTCCCTTAGATGTAAGGTCGTTAATTGATAGTCTATGGAAGCCTATGATGCTTGATGCGTTCAAATGAATGATAGAGTGATCTGGTCCTCTTGGTTTGACCTTTTCGAAGCTATTGAGCTTCTCAGGTGTGAGTATACATCTGTTGATGATTGCCCAAATTCCACACATCTTTGAATTCTTAATCTATAGTCTTAGAATTGGATTTTGGATTTAAACAATACATCATTACAGTTATCAAATCTCGAATTGTTACGTGGACCGCTGGCTTTTTTAAGTATCATAACTCCTTAAAACTTCAGCCACTGCATTCATCTGCTGTCAAAACTCTAAAACTTGATGTTTAGGCAAAATTACTTTTTTAGTTAAGAATAGTCATTAAATAGATATGATATCATCTTTGTTAAAATATAAAAGAAATCATATAATTGCTGTTATGTACGACAATCTTTAATACCTATAAGTTAGCACGGAAAACAAAAATATAAAATCAAAGCAAGTGATTTGACAAGTATTCTAATGTCTTTTATTATTCCAAAAGCCCATCTTACTCTTAAAAATCACGTGAATGAATTACCATAAAATATCACCAATATTTCAATTCTTTAACCATAATTCTAAATTGCTTTAACCGTATTTAGTGAATAATTATGCGAATGTTGTTCAGAACTAATTATATCTAAGTTGATACTAAATGAGTGACACTAAGAAATATCTCCTAATTGCTGGTGGAGCAATCGCTGTCGGTAATTATCAGCTCACACAGCTTTAGGCGCACTTTTTGTCAAAAACGTTCTTGAAGAGAAAAACCTAAAAGTGCTAAGTAAATAGTAAGTGATTCGTGTGTTGCAAATCATTCGCAAAAACAAATATATCATTTACAAGCAAATCGCTACCTTCGCTGTCAACATCGCCCAACAAACACGCAACAACATCAACCCACAAATGATTGAGCAGTTTATTCAAGGACCATAATCTCCACTTAAACTTAATGATGAAATCGAACGCATCACTGAAGAAGCATGCACTGTTGTTGGAACCACACGTATCAATGACAATATTCAGCATTTTAATATAACACCACACTTGAAAGACTTATCAAAGATTCAGATATATCAAAGTTGTTAGAAGAAGCCGAAAGAGATTATAGAGTCAGCTTAACTGGAAAACTACCAAACTACAAAGTTAATGTTCCTGAATCTTTAACTAAAGAAAAATTCTGCTTGATCCAAAATCAAATTACCAAAAGTAAACATAACATAACTTAGAAACTTATATTCAACAAGTCGCACTTTTCCGTAAACTCAAACAACACACCGAGATTGAGCTTCAGCAAAACCCTAGTCTGTTGAAAGATATTGGAAATCCAGAACAAGAACAAGAAGAAATCTTACTTGAAGAAGGTCTAGGCAATGAAACTGATCCAGCATTTGCCGTTTACTAAGCTGCAAGTGTTAAATTCAGAAATTCACCAGATTTCAGAGCCAATATCACTCGGATTGAGCAAGGCTACCAAAAAAGTACATACATTTTTATTTAGTTTTGATGAAATACGCTCCTAAAATTCAAAACAAGAGCATTACTGACCGCTAACTCAATGATATGGAAGACGAAATTATCTACTTTGATCCTCAACTAGTGTGATATTTATTCGCATGTATTTAGATACCCAAAAGATAAATAAATATTAATATATGACTGAAATTTTGGCCTCTTTCAACTTCATTAGTGTTAATATACTATAATAATTCACAAATATGTTAATTGCATTGTTTTCTATTTTGGAACAGTTTTGAATTTATTAATGAATTTGAGGATCAGGAATTTTTTGAGGTGGGGGAACAACATTTCTTCATATTTTGAAGTTAGGTATTGCTGTCGTCCAAACTAAGCCGAAAGCACCGGATCCCATCCGAACTCCGAAGTTAAGCGACTTCAGGCACGGTTAGTACTAAGGTGGGGGACCGCTTGGGAAGTCCGTGTGACGACAGCCCTCTTTTTAATATATATTTTTAATTATCATCAATCATCAATCAACTCGTTCTCTCTATTTTTTTTTGTTTAATAACTCTATGTATCATCTCTAATCATTGATCTTTAATTTCTTTTTAACTATATGAATAAAGTTATACTCTTCGTAAACATATTAAACAATTAATTGAGTATCTTTTTATCTTCATCATAAATTGATATGCTCAAACTTCGATATATTTGAAATGAATCCTTAGCAAATACAATACTTTATCAAAAATCATCTTCATTGATCTTTAAAGTTTAAATTTTGGCCCTCATTTATCCTTTCAACTCTTACTAGTTAAATAAGTCTCCCTCAATTTCATACTCTTCCCTTAATTATTCCAAAGTCGAACGCATCAACTTCATCGCAACTCCACAGGCTAACCTTCTCTTTAATTGCTCAATCTCAAGATAAGTGCTGACATTCAGCATCTCTAATACATAGCTATCTCCTTTTCCCATAACGCGCTCAATAAACTATGCATCAGCTTCTTCCATCACATTTTTCAATTGCTGATTGCTTCGAATTGGAGTAACGATTTTCAGTGTTTATTTTTATTTGTGAAGATTAAGGAATTATACAATTGATTAGACTACATCGTTGTCATAATCTTGCAAAATTATTGTGTCTTTTTTTGATGAGTCGTCAATTAGTGATCGAGCACGATATGAATGACGAGTGAGTAACTATTATCCAACTTTAAATTCAACATTGTCAGAGGAACGAAGAGTAATTATTGTATTTACTGTCTTTTCCTAGGGCTGGGGTGGTGGAGGTTGTGCTGCTACTTAAGCTTTCTTTTTGGCTCCCATTATTATGATATTATTATTATTCATTCCCAGCATAAACCTATTATTAATAACTCAAATCTATGCAAAATGCTAAAGTATGGGAGTTAATATGAATATCAAAGTTTATTAGCTTGTATGAACTTCTTGCCCACCCTCAAAAAGTCATTCTCCTGGTGAGTGGTCTCCTGTATTATATTAAAGAAAGTATTCTCAAGTATAATCTCTCCAATCTCAAGGAATTAATCATTCAAAAATAATTGTTCATGATTGCTGTAATCTTTCTTTGATTAGTAATCTCCAGAAGCAGGAATCTACATTAATAAAAAAATACCTAAGAACCGACTCCAACTGCTGGATCTTAGTCCAACATGTCAAGGAGCGGAGTATCTTCTTTTTAAAGTTTGACTAAAAGATCTTCAATATCACTGTCATTGAGAGTACTGCTGAAAATATTCTAGAAAATGTGATCTAGCAATGATTTTTTAGGATCCAACAAAGGCAATTTAGGAATATTTTGAACTGCTTTCAACTAAATAAAATAATTATTACTGACAAAGTTGATGTTTTTTTAATACGCAAAAAGAGAGATTCTTTTTTAGCAGTCATCAGCACCTCTTTTTGAGTAAGATCGTTATCCTCAGTTGAATATTTATTACTTGCCCAAGTTATATGACATGGAATCTCTCCCTCATAAAAACTGGGACTATTTCCTGCAACAAGTGTAATTTTTAATTATATAAATTTACCAGGTTATAGCAGACCTTGAAATGGTTCAATTACAAATTTATCTCCGCATGTGAGACCCTGTCTGTTGGAGTTGAGACTGGATTGAGTTGGAAAATCATAATTGAGACTATGCTCTTTCGACATGTTGTATAGAATTATCATCCTGTACTTTATCTATTCAGCTTGCATAGCCTAAAAATCTATTTATTCAATTGAAAAGAAAACTTTTGAACCAATTTCACTCACAGTTGTACGCTGACCTGGGATTGGTTTGGAAAGAAGACTTTTACCATTGACCCTTGGCTACTTTATTCCTTCTCCTTCAATTCTAAGAGATAAAGTTTGAATTTCTTTATTGAAATCAAACACATGAACCAACACAGTGAAATGATAAATCTTTCTAATAAGTGGCTTATACAAACAGTAAAGATAATGATTTTAACCAGAAAGAAGAAAATGATTCGGATTCTATATTTTGAAAACATCTTCAAATTAACCCTAATCATATTTTATCTAAGTTTTGTAGTTTACCTTTATAGAACCAACATTGTTAAGTTCAATGGGGAAACGCAAAGGCTATATAAGACCAATTGGAGTTTCAGGTAGCAAGTAATTTATTTTTTTAACTGTCAGCAGTCCTTCATTGGGTCCAAGTGTTGTTCCCTTTAGATTGAAGACTAATGATTTACCATTTTGAATTTGGAACACTACTTTTAGGAAATGGATTTAATTACTGCTGCCACTAAGTTTTACGTTTTATAAAGAAACTGGACTGTATATTAATTCAATGTCTTTGACTTCATTGGGCTGCAATCGACCCACTTTTGGTCTGATCTGGAAAATGTTATTTTAAAGAATTGCTCGTTCATAAGCCTACTCTTAAGTTGGTTCTCCAGGATCTGCCCATAGCTCTTATTCCACTTTGTTATCTGAAGGAAATTTAAATGCATAATCGAGTGGAGTTCCACCATAATTTTTAACAGTAATTAATACTTTTCTGGGCTTGGCTTTGTTTTTAGTTGACACATATCCAAGATTCCAATCATAATGCTTAAGATTATTTTCAAGAGTCTTCGTTTATGAAAATGTCAATGTCTCAACAGCCAAATATTTTTTTTCATTATTATCCAACTTACAACCAAGTTCATAATTAATTTTTGATATTTGAAAATTCTACCAAAGAGCAGCCACACTCAACGTATCATTACGAATATCTATTATTTACATTAAAGGATAGTTACCCTCAGCCAACACTCGCATTTCACATTTCATTGCTGGCTCATTTCCTCTTAATTTAAAGGTAGTATTTTTTGGTATTTTTTATCGAGCAGCCACCACCAATTTTAAATCATATTTATAAACTTAGTTTGGATTAAAAAATATTCCCACAGTCAATTCAGAGTTGCCTGGTAATGTACCCTCTTTGAAATCGAGATTAAAAACTGAGCTAATTTGTGAGTCACTTGGAGAATTATACCCTTCTTCAAAACGATTATTTCTAAAATGCAAATCAACAAAAAACGCACAATTTGAAGTATTTTTCAAAGTAACACTCATCTTTTTCTGCTCAGTTATTTTTACAGTTTTAAAATCAATCTCATCATGAGAAATTTTTATACTACCATCAGAACCCTACCCATTCACCTACAACATAAACACTTTTTTGGATTGTTGAGATATCCCACTACTGTTAAAATTATCAGCTGTTCCAGAACCAGGATTATGATAGCCGATTGATAAATTTTGAGATATAATATCTTCAAGGGCCTCAATGGGCACTTGGATTTTGTATTGTCTTTTCAATTGAGGTACAAAGAAAGCACTTAGAGTATATGACTAGTTTGCCTATAGCTACTTTTCAAAAGGTTAGAAACTCAACTATTCTTGATATTTTTAAGGCACGCAAATTCGATAAGTAACTTTAGTTTTAGATACATTTTATATAGTGAAATCTTTCTTTGTGCAGACTCCAGTGAAAGTAGGAGCGAAGAATAATCGGCCTTCATTCTATAGCCTCAACTATGGTTCGGTGCAAATACCAACTAATGATAATTTAGCTGCTGAACCTGGAAGATCATTTAGAGTGATGGATATTGTTGATTTATAATGTTTATATTATTTTGGACTGAACTATAAAGCAACAATACAGAAACCTTTTGATTCAATTAGACCAATACGTGGAAATGCTTTGAACACTTTTTGAGGATCAAGGCCAAATTTAAAGTAAATAGGAGTATCTGATTGGTTGACCAATTCGACACTGTCATAGGCTGAATGATTTTTGAGACAAGGTTTAAAGGTAACTTTTGGTGGAAGAATTTTCATTATTGGCAAAAATGGTAGTGAAGAATGATTGAAAGAATGTCCTACACATCTTACCACTCCTGATAATGGTGGAAGCACCTCAGTTGATTCGATGTCTTCCCTAACTTTGGACTGAATAGTCTGTGTTAGTTTGACATTTCTAAGAAGAGTACTCTAAGGTTTCGCCTTTAATTCCTTATATTCAAACTCTTAAAGCGTTTTCTTTGTAATTTTGATATTCTGACGAGTTGCAAAGAACTGAAGATGCTGATAGTAATAATTGTTAGCCTTCAAAGGGCGGAAAGTAATAGTGAAACGAACAGGAGTATTTGGCTTTAAAATAGCACTTTCAGGAAATATCTGAAAAACTGTCATGTACTATCCATTAAGATTTTCTCTTCTTTGGGTAATCCAGCTGAGATTGAGTTTGCATTGTAACTTGTTTGTAACTTCAATTTATCGTTGTCCACTCAAAGTCATAACGTCGCAGAATCCGAAATCTATGCTGTCACAATTCAAACTGATCAGCTGATTACGTTCATTATCTAAGAATAACTATTTCTGAAGAATATAGGGATGTTATCTAACCTGTATATTCGTTTGATAAAAATTTTATTAACTTCCTCTTTCTTCTTCACTACCTCTCTTTGCCAATTTCAGCAAAATATTATTTTATATATATTTTAACTCAATTGCAGAGATCCTGCCCTCAATCACTCTCTTCCTGAAAGTATCCACATGAACTTGCTGCAGAGGCACAGGATGAATCAACAAATCATAGCATGTACCAATCAAATCCACATACAACAAGACATGATTACGCACAAGACAATACAATCTCTCGTAATAGGCTATTGTGTTTCTAGGTCTGAATTCAATGATTATCTTGCGGTAAGTATTGCGCGACAGAGTGCCTTTTATTTCGTTGAGGAGAAATATATTACCAGCGTCTGTGAAAAATTAGAAGTCTGTCTATAATTATGAATCGTTAGTGATTGTTAAAACCTTAGTGCAGGTGTTCTATAGTTTTACTTCTCCGAAATTTATACTGTTTGTATTGAAACTAACATTGAATCTTTTAGAGTGACCTTTGAGATTTAGACTTATTTGATTTCCACTTTCGCATTGCAAGTTGAAATTGTTTAAAGTTCGACAGTCAACAAATCCAGGGTTATAGTTCACCTTAACAGCAAAAGACATTTTCGGAGGAACTGCTCCTTTATCAGGCTGAAATGAAAAAAATTGATCGTTAAACTCTCCATCCCCATCTTTTCTTGCAATTGTAAATTCAGCCGGCACTTATGAATTATTTTTTAGCAGCAACTCCCTTCCTACAGACTTAGTTACAAGCACATTTCCAAAATCAAATTCATTTGCGTTAACTGTCAAATAAGGATATTTCCCTACTGCACTTAATTTAAAAACTCTTTGATCCTCACCCTCAACTTCGAGGACGACTGTCCCAACTGTGACTGAAGCTTGAGACGTACGGAATTAAATACGAAAGTTGGAATAAGAATTGGGCATAAGTAGACCCTTCGATGGACTGACTACGAACTCAGTGAACTTAAAGATGTAGTTGAGAGGCTTAGCGTTGGGATTGAAGATAGTAAAGGGAAACTCAGTGGTCTTGCCAACTGTGCAAAAACCTAATTCGTATGCTTCAGGTATGGATAGTTAAACTGGTTTTTTGTACTTTGACATTTCTATAACTTATGAGAATTATTATTATTGAATATATAACTAACTATCAATACACAGTCATTGATAGATTGAATCTGATTATGGATAATATTTTGAGATAGAAAAAAACTGATTTTTATTTGAGAATACACATTTGATTAATGAAGTTAACAGAATTACGATATTAGTCAAACAAATAGAGTATCTATAATAATAAATTTCATGTTTTTTTAATGAGTTTGTCTGTCATATTGATAGTTATTAAGGAGTTATTATCTTAAATCAATGAAGACAACTTATCTTCTCTTATTTTTGTTGGTTGTCGCAATACAAGCTTGCGGTCCATGCTACAAAGAAGAGCTCAACCAAAACTGTCACTCAGAAGAGGGAGGGCAAGAGTCCTATACACTTCACATGTCAGTCCATCCTCATCTTGATGCCTTTTGGATTTTCAATTTCGAAAGCTATTACGATCCCAAACCAAATTAAGGCTAAGTTCGAGGATATTTCCAAGCCAATCGTTTCAATTCAGTCAAATAAATCTTCAACACTGCCCGCGATGTTCTATGGGAAAGCAAAAACTATCGTGAAAAAGAAAACAACAGCTCACAAAAGGCACATCGCAGTTTCTTTAATAGCGAAATGGGATTTTTTAAAAGATGGTATATGGAACAAGACGAAGCCAACATATAAAAAGTAAAATAAATTCTAAAAACAAAATATTGGGAAATACTTGGTGGAGGATTTGTAGAACATGACTAAGGATGTGCTTATTATGATGATATCATTTAGAATTTTTAACTCGGACTACACTTTCTCAAAGAATAGTTGAATTATTATCCAAGAGTGGCAGTTTCGGCTGACTCATTTGGGCACTCTCAAACTTCTCTCGCAATATTGGCTCATTTGGGAGTATAAGGATATTTCGTATAACGTTCAGATGAACATATTTTACTTCAAAATAAAACAGAATTTATTTGGAAAGCTAAGTCAGCTAATGGACTGTCTTATGGTGCTTTACCAACCCACATTCGTTGGGCTATTCATGGATTTGAAGACCAATTCGTAGGAGGTAACATTAACTAATAATTTTGCCAAACAAAATAGGGCTATATCAACAATCTAAGAAATGAAAACAATTTTCTAAAACGTATTCTCAAGAGTCCACATATTATGAGATATTTCGGACATGACTTTCAAAAATTTGATAATTATTCATACAGCGTCATCGAAGGCATGATGCTTAAATTTTCACTTTAGAAATGTAGTAAAGTAGTTGCAGTTTATGGCAATCCCACTGAATATTTCATCACTCTCATGAGATAGGTTTTTGGAACAAAAGCAAAACCAATTGCTACTCGCTCTGAAGATATTTTTCCAATTTGGGATTATGACAGTGGACTATATTGGACTGGCTACTTCACAACTGATGCCTATCATAAGAAAAACTATAGAGATATGGGAAGATTCCTAAGAGCAATCAGAAAGGTCTATCTTCCACTCTATATGTCATAACCAAAATCTCTAAAAAATATTGCAAACTATCAACTACTAGAATAAACTGCATAACAAGTGAGCTATCTACAACATCATGATGGCATATCAGGCACCAGTAAGTACGTAGTCATGGATCAACTCTAAAAAATTAATGAGGATATTTCTCACAAACTTGAAACTCATATACTTTCGGATATATTCATTTAATAATTTCCATTGGGAACATCAAATCCTATTTTCAACTGCCACTTAGGTTAAATTTGCAAAATACCAAAATAGATCAATACAGATATTTTCCTAAAAATTATCAACACAGACGGCAATCCCCGCAGAGATCCACTAATCGTTTAACTACAACCAAACAATTATTTTATTCCAGACTGTGAATATTAAATCAATTGTCTATGTATTTAACAAATTTGTCCTTGTAAAATTTATATCACAGCTCCTTTAGCCACATACACTGCAGTTAGGATGAAAAAAGTTGAATCATTGGATTCTTATAAAGTTAACCGTTTGACAAATTTTGTACCCAATTAACAGTTTTCATATAATTCTTCTCATTTCAGCATAACTCTAGAAGGAAAGAAATATGCAATTGGATACAAACGAATTGAAGCTCGTTCAACTGGACGTCAATATGATCATCTATCTCGTTATGGCGATCTTTCACCTCGTTCCTTTAGTGTCCGTCCAGGAAAGTATGCTCTCGGTAACGATCCCAACAAAATACGAGATTTCACTGAAATAAAAAAAGTGAATTGGCTCAAAAGTGACACATATACATTAATCTTAATTATATGGAAAAGATACAAAATGACCACTTTGATTAGCATTCCCAATGTTCGTAAAAATTAATGGAAAATTGAAACAATCACAGCATCATAAAGCTATTATCTCTCAGACTTATATTTATAAATTGCTACATCAATCGACAATAAAAATAAATTTTACACTGACTCCAATGGATGGCTCACAGTTCCAAGAGAACTATTTAAACATGAAGACTATGAAGCTTATTTCAGCAAATAAAAATACGATGATATTGATGGCAATAGTTACCCTGTAACAGCATTCGCCTATCTTCAAGACAATCAAGATAAGGTATCAGTCAATGTTGACCGTCCTCAAGGAGTTATTGCATATCAAACAGGATCTCTATGGTTCAATTTTGATAGATTAAGTTAAGACGATGGTAAATGGGTATATGAAAATGCATATCGAAGTGAATATCAAAAATATACTCATACAGTAACTGTTCAAAATAAAAATAATAATGAACGTCAAATTCAACGTCGTTATGATCAACCACTATTAGTTCAAGGCAATTAAATTGCACCAAATGCTCGAGTATAAGACACTTCAGTTGATTTTACAAAGAGAAATGAATGGAATGCTGTAAGCAACATTGATAATCTCAAATTTACGATTCGTCCATTCAATGATTCAACTACCATCGTAAGAGTTCATAATATGGATGATAGTTAGACTATAACTGTGGGTTTATTTGCGACTAATCACTCTCCACTTTTGACAACTTTCTATGAACGAACTGTTAACTTTACAAGTGTTGTTGAACAGTCCTTGGGAGGTAATATGGATTATAGTGAATTTGTAAATAGCAAATGGAACTGGCATAATGTTATTGATCTTAGTGAATAAAATAAAATATTTACAAAAACTTTTAGAGAAAATATCACCTTACGACCACTTTAAATACGTACATTCCTTTTCAAAGAGTTAAATTTTGCATAAAATTGTATAGAACCTTCCCAGCTGAAGTATAATCAGCTATTCATCGACTATGATTTAGATAAGCAAAAATCACAACCATCAAGAGAAGCACTGACAATCAAAATATAATAAAATGCAATACAGTTTATGCTTTAAGGCGATCATTGTAACAGTAGAGGACCCATTCTAGATTCAAAAAGTAAATTATATATAATTTAGATATTTCAACTGCGAAGTAAGATCATTCTGGAAGAGGAACCATAGTTTTTGGATCTAAAAAGGTCGAACAGGAAGTTCCAGTTGTTGTCAAAGATATAAGTGTGAAAGAACCACGAGTCCAACCTTCAAATCTGCAGCGCCCACTAACTCCAGAACAACTTCAGCAGCCTCATCTTCCAATGTTCCCACAAAGATAACCTCAAGATATTAATATTCAAATAAATCAGCAACCTCTTCAAAATGAGCCCCAATCCCTATCTCTAACTGGATAAGCATTATTGAAAAGTATAGAGGAAAAGGTCCAAACATTAAGACCATTGACAGCGGGATAGAAGCAACTCTATTTTACTCGCAAATTATAAATGATCCGCAGAATAAAAGCTGCTAAAATTTGATATCAATTCAAATTCAAATACACTAAAACACAATTCAATAAATCAATATCAAACAACATTCAAAATAATCACATTGTTTCATCTAACTATCTTCAAAACATACTTAAAGTTTCACATTTTACTTGTTCTTCCATCTCTGTGACTCCCATTACTGGATGAATTATATGAAGTGCCTCATAATGAAGTATATGATAGAAGTAAATAAAACATCAAAGTATGAAAGGCAAAAGAATGCTTTCCTCTGCTTAACACTATTAGCTTCTGATCTCATGCTATTGATTGAGTTGATGCTGCTCTAATTTATTTTGAGAAGTGTAGACTGGCTGAGGAGGAACCTGTCTTCGAAATGTTCTGCCATAGTGCTTGACATCTCTGAAAAAGACTCTCTGAATTTTACCATCAATTTTTATTTTAAGAAATGAATTAATTGGTAAATCTTTGCTGATAAATTTCATGATACAATTGTTGTCCTTTATATTATTATTCTAATCATTCGAATGCAGAAATATCTCTATGGGCTTCACTTCAAATATGGACAAATCCAGGTTTTACCAGCAAGATTAGAACTGTTTTGACGAAATTAAAACAACATCAGTCATTAACAAAATGAATATTTAATTTTTGAAAATAAAATAAAAAATAATGCTAGTTACAATAATGAAGAAATCAAGAACAGTTTCTAAAAAATATTAGTATTTTAAGTAAATAGTGGAAAATACTAATAATCAATTTATGGGCTGATCTTCGTAAAAATCGTTGAACTTTTTTCCCAACACTTTTTCAATATAATACTTCGAAGTGTTCGCTAATTGTGGTTTGAAAGAACATTCTTATAACTATTTTTATTCTAACTTTGATCGTTATCTTTGAAGTCTACATTATTTTTGCTGCATTTCCTTCAATCCTTGCTCATATAGTTGTTCATAAACTGGAACATTGGAAGAATGTATTCTACTCAGGGCTATTTGCTTTGATTTTTTATTGATTTCAGGAATAAAATTACTTCTCTATTATCTTTTTGGCTTTTCACTCAAAAATACACCTTTACTTGAAGGATCTGCTTCACTCAAAAGTATTAACAAAGCCTTACGAAATTAAGTAAAATCTAATACTGCTGAAAGTTCATCAATTTATTAGAAAATAGGTTTTAGAAAAATTAACTCATTTTTAGAAAGGAGCTCAATCGAAATGTGATCGGGAGAAATAAAACCATCCTCATCGCTGTCTAATATTTTAAAGACATCATTTACTCTTTTTTAAACTAAATTTTAGTAAAATGCATGAGAATTTTGACTGATAGTAACAGGCTGAAATTATTAAATTGACAGAAGTGGAGTTTGGCTCTTTTTTAATTTTTAATTGTAAAGGTGGTCCCAAAGACCAGATGACTCGCTATCACTGCGTATCGTACTTCTTTCTTTTGGAGGACGACCAACTTTAGGCTTGAAAGAATGTTGTGAGTCACTGATTCCTTATTTCATCTGATTCTTACGAATCAGTGATTTTTGTAATCTTTGCTAAAATGTTTCAGTAATACACTAAGTGCTTTTCCGATTAATTTGTGGTTGAAATAACTTTTATTGATTTAAAATTGATTGAGAATTTATTTTATTTTGTTTAGTTTGAGCATGACGATAAAGAGTGACAAAATGATCATATTCATCTTGATCAGTGTGCTTGTTTTGAGCAATTAACTGACTTCTAAATAAAGAATGAAATTACACTCGATTAATTTGCGGTTTGAAAGTGCACTATTTTATTTGTGAAGCTTCTTAGCTTAATTTTTGCTGGTTAATGGCCAATTTTTTATTTTATTTTTATTTAGATTTTTCAGTCATATCTCCATTTTCTCTTCTAAATTACTATATAATCAAATAAATACAACTATTTTCGAACTGACAGTGTTTATCTTGGGCTTAAATGTTAGTTAACTCTGCTAGAACTATTCTAGTTGATGTTTTCGCTTTTATCTCTATTCTTCAAGCATTTTTGTTTTAATCATGGCTCGAGCATATAATTAATTGCCAATGTTAGGGTTTCCCTTTTTAGGTTTTGACTATTTTTATATTTACTTTGCTCCAGATTTTCCTTTCAAATTACTTGCTGATGGCTTTGTCTTTGTTGGTGAATTATTTATAGTTTTTCGTTGTTCTACTTTAGTTTGCTTTTAAGTAGATCGATTTGGTTTAGGATCAACTGCTGCCATCTTATTTGTTGCGATGTAGTTATTTTTTTGGATGGATCGATTGTCATTTGCCACATCTTTACGTAATTTCCCTGAGTTATTAGCATTTCTTTTTGAAAATAAGCGTTGCTATTATTTTTCTTGAGCTTCTCTTATTTTACTTTAAACTATTTCTTTCGCCAATTCATTCAACCGATGCTTTCTACAAAAAGCTGCAGCAAGTGAAGAAGGTTCATCAAAATGACTTAATAATATACAACTTACTTAATCTCAAGAAACTAATTTTTCCCTTCAGATAGTTCAATTTCCAGATATACGGTGTACCCCATTGCTTCTTCACTGAACTCATTTGGTGGTGCAACTACCAACCCAATTTGACTGAAGATATCGTTAGAATTCATCAGCATCAGTTTATAATAGATAATTATGATAGTAATAATTGAAAATATAATCAAGATTTTACTGTCCTGTATTTACTTAAAATACAGCATTTGAGATATTATAGTGAATTGATTCAAAGAAATAAGATAATATTATTTGTTAACAATAAAAACTTATAAATTAATTTTTCAATTTGAGTCAAATCTTCATTATTGTAATAATAGTAATAATTTTATATATAGAATGGAGCATCAATCACGAAATATTGACGTTACCATTATTGATTCCGTTGAATTCTCCAACCACGTGAGTGTCAGCATATGGAAGAATTGGCTCTTTTAAGTTGGGATTTTTCTGTTGGGCCATTCTCAACAATGTTTTCCATTTTTAGTCCATTTTGACCTTCTCTTTTCTAATCAACTTAGGATCTTGAAGAGATTGGAAAAATTTATTTGATTCTCTTTTTTCAAGAGCTTTTTAGAAAGCTTGAGGATCAATCTCTTTCAAAATGGCTTTAAGAGCATTTAGAGATTATTGAAGAACTTTGTGCCAATGAGTTTCAGCCATATGGACAATGACAGGGACCAAAAGTGGGAATGTATAGCTCTTATATGTCTTGAGAATATTTAAGAAGTAATCATTCTCAAAGAAGCACATTGCTCTATCGGCAACTTGAAGATGAAGCCCAGAAATGCATTTAACAAGTCTTTTGAAAACTTTTGGAATATATGGCTCAAGTTTTTGAACTTCACAGGTTTCAAGAACTTCAATTAATTCACTAATGAACATTACTTCTTTTGGAGAGTTAGCAAATGGCCAATATTTGATGAGACCGTCAAGAAGGAAGAGTCCAAGAGATGGATCTTTTGCCAAGAAAAGCATAGAACAACGCATCAAATGCTAATGGAATAAATGACAAGTTTGCACTTTATGAAGTGGAATAATCACATTCTTAAAGAAAATGATGTGTTATTCTCTCAAAGGAACAGCAAAACCAGAAATGATGCTTGCCAAAATATCGAGCAATTCAGAAGCCCCATTGAACTTGAATGTTTAGTGAATGAGACTATAGAAACAGTCATTGATAGCTTTACGAATCATCTTACGACGAGGGACAAGTTTTGCATAAAGTCTATGCAAAATATTTTTAAGGTATTCACGTTCTCTTGGTTCTTCAGAATCAAACAACTCTAAAAATTCTTGAATAAATGAAGGGGTAATGTGAACCTTAAGAGCCTTTACATCTGCTCCATCATTGACAATCAACTGTAAGAAAAATTCGTAAACAGGCTGCAAGTGTGGCCAAGCAGGATCTGAAAGTGCTTCTTCCTAAGTTACCAATGTCATACCTCTTCCATACTCATACCTTCTCCCGGAAGTCCTTGTTTTTTAAGAATTGGTAGAGGACGGAAAATATTTTTCTCAATCATGTTGATGACCAAATCGAGATGGGGAATGATGACAGTACTCATACAGTTTTGGTCATTGAGATAGTCATTGAATTCCTGTAAGTAAGTTTGTCTGTCATTTTTCTCTTTCACTTGTTTTGTTTCATCATTGAAGTCAAGTGGATTCGAACATACCTGAAGTTTGCGTAAGAATTGATCCCTTTGTTATGATTGAAATACTTGAACTCTCTTGGGAGATGTTTGGGGTCTGGGCCTTTGTTGCTTGTTCCAGTGCTCCCTGGAGTCACTTTAGCGCCGGGAGTTGGCTTGGTCGTCATTCCAGGTTTTGGCTGATTGGGCTTCATTTGATTCAAATAATCAATAAAATAATATTGAATCTTCGATAATTATTGGAGCTTAAGGCTTGCAGAATGATTAGTACGAATTTATATGTAATAATATTGGCTTATTGTTTTTGACTTACTTTGATACACATCTTCCAAAAAAATCACAGTTAAATAATTTATTCTTAAAATTTGATAAATGTGCTTATTTTCCTATGAATACTAATATTTTTCATATTATTGGCAAAACTATCATTGTACTATTGCTTCAATTACTGTTTAATCATGTTTAACAATCAAAAGATCTCCAACTCTAAGTTTACGTCTATTGTCATAATTTATAACCACACAACCAGCTGAACATCCAGCAGCTGGAGGTACACTATCATCACCAGGTGTACAACATTGACATCCATGAACGAAGAAATCTCCTCTTCCACATACTTCTTATGGATGTTGAGGATCCAAATAAAAAGCGCAAGGGCGATCAGTAGTATCATGCATTTTATTTTTACAATATGAAAGTTTATAAAGAGAAGCTGGAAGAGGCCCAATTGAAGGTGTGCATTGCTCATCAGGATTCAAATAACCTTTTCCTTGACCAGAATAGCCATGAGTATCAATTGCAAATGCCCCGCTACCTCCTACAAATCTGCCAGTTTTTTGATAATAAGTGTATGTCATTGGAGTACGATCACTGAGGGTTCTGCAACAATCTGTTTCGCAATTTGATGCTTGAAAATCGTAAGATTCCAATGCATAGATCGAAGCAATAAGCACCAGCATGGCCAATAATCCACTTCTTTTTAAAATCGTCATAATTCAACTCCTTATTATAAATTATAAATAAATTTAGATGAACAGCTGCTAAAGTCAAACTGATTTTTCAAACATTTACAACCTAATCTACACTCCCACTCAGAATGCAGTCACATCAACAATAGAAAGCCTGCTATAGCGCTCATGGCAAATAATCAAACGCAATCAGTATTTGATTCAAAATGTACCATAATACTGCAGTGCAAAAACTGATTTCACCATCAATGAAATCGCTCACATGTATATTAATTCTGGAGCTAAAAACATTCCAAATTAAATCGAAGAATTATAACCTAAACCACTTTTGATTGACTCGCTTCTTCCAATTTCAGCAGATATGGATCTTGATAACCCTTACAGAAATTTAAAAGTGAACAATTTGAATATATTTGCTGAGAGCCAAGTGAAAGTAAAGCTAAAAGATAGGGAAAACAGCATAGACAAAGGATAAAAATATCATCGATTAAATATGCCTGAGCCTGAAGAATAAGATGGGTTTCTACTTTAGCTCAGAAGAGTATAAGATTAAAACAGTAATAAACTTGAAAGATAAAGAAAAATAAAGCAGGAGAAAGAAAGACTGAATAGTTTGAAGGGGAAAAATGGTATTCAAAAAGATGCAAAGGTTAGCTATGATTACAATGGAGAAGTATTTGCGACTAAAATAGAAAATAAGCCTAACTTAATTTCAAAAATCATCAGCGGATAATTCAACAAAGAGTCAAAACTGCTTAAAATTGCAACGGAAGCAGATCCAATTTCAATAGAAAATGGTAAATCAGGCAGACAGCAGAAAAAAGATGGACAAATCAAAAGAAAAGATTAGGTTTAATTTAGCGATGTAAAAACACTTGCTGAACATATTTCAACAAACCAAGGAATAAAATATACTCATCAAGGTAAAACTTATCAAAAAAGCAAAACTATTATTCCAGTCAATTAACTCAAAAACACAATGACGCAAAAACAAAGATTATCCAAAGATTAATTTGCAAGATTAAGAGGAGAAAGCAGTTATAAAGTAGAGAACAGCATTAAAGGTGAAAAAAGTAGCAGAGATTATCCAGAAGATTAAACAGCTAAAGAAGATATGTCCAAACAGTCAAAAAGTAAAAGAAGCTATTCATAAGCCAAATTGCCCTAATCAAGAATAACCTCAAATAGATAAAAAATTCATGTCACAAATAGCAATTTACGTTAAAAATTGCTATAAGAAGCACAAAAACAAAAAACTTAACCAAGATAAAATCCAGCCCCACCAACCGCAGTCGATAGAGTTGGAACCATCGATCATTTCAATATGGAGTATATAAGAACTGGAGGCACCCTTCAAACTAGCACTTCTCGCTAGTTTTTCAGTCAAAAAGGAAATAATCAACTACCAAAAATAACTCATACAACTTTTTATACAAAAAATATGCCCAAAGGAAGAGAAAGACTCAAAGAAGGAAATTAAATAATAAGAGAATTACGAAAAAAGTTTGAATAAAAACTAAGAGTATGATCAATTAGTTTTCTTTGATTTCAGTTTTTTCTGTTTATTGGCTAACTTTTTATTTTAAATTCTCTTTTACTTTTTAATCATTTTGTTTGTTTTTTATATTTTGCCCTCATCTTTTTCAGCCCCCTTTTACTAAACAACTTCCTTTTTTGTCATAGCTGCAGCAATAGCTTATAAACTGCCGACCTCAATGCAAATAATTCTTTGCTTAGTTTGTTGCGAAGCAATAGGCTGTAAACCTTCAAGAGGATAATCCTGACTGATCGAATCAACACTTTTCAGAAATTATAGAATATCCCATTGAGAAATATCTCCATTTGAATCAGCAGTAAATAAGTAGTCAATTTCATCAAGAGAGGCCCACTTCATATCTTTGATTCTTGTTTCATGGGCCTTGAAATGTATACAATGAGTGAAATTGCCATGACTCCATATCTTTATCTCCCCTTTTTATGCTGAATTATTTATAAATTACTGGCGACAATAAGATAATCTCTGAAAATAAGCCCGCATTGTATCTTTTAAGTCAGTTCAAGTTTGGCCAGTTAAGTGTTGTTTTATGTGCTCATTTGTCTAATTGATCGATCACCCAACAAAAACAAATACTAGAAACTTTCAACCAGTAATAAATGCTCAAGCTCTAAATGAAAACATTCTTACCAAAATCGAATTTGTAATGATACAAACTTTTCAATGTTTGAGTATTCCAAAAAATCATATCTTTACCACCAATACTCACCATTAACAATCCCTTCGAATCAATTCGAATATCTCTTACACCCTTTTTGTGCTATCTTAAATCTTTTCTTGCAACCCAATTTTCACGATCCCAAAATCGAATTGTCCCATTCTACAAACCAACAGCACTAAGTCTATCAGTCAAGTTGCAAATACAGTTAATAACACCCAAACTTTCTTTAGATTATCTAAGTTCCTATCCACTTGTAGCACTAACCGCTCTCAATTCCTGATCATATCCTCCAACTAATAACTCATCGCCACTAATACGCATAGTTCTAATAGAGTTCTAAGTAAGATTTGAGTTACTTATGATATTTGCTTTTGAGTGCGAAGAGAAAGTTACTAATGAGTTGCATCTAAAAGCAATATAGAACCGGAATATGTTCCTGCGTAAACTCTCATGGTAAAGTTGAAAGTATAATGAAGTTTTATTATATAATTCAAGTTTGAATGCAGGAATAAGGACAACTGATGGTCAGCAGAAATAGAGCTGCCTGCCTCAAGTCCCGTTAGACAAATATTGCAGCCATACTCAGCACATGCAAAATACCTAGTAAATTGGAAGAACTTAAAGTTATGCACTGCCCTCTTCTAACTTCTCTCGAAGTAACTCTATTTTCACAAAGGGTATCGATATTTGCAGCAATATTGTCTTACTTAATTTATCTTCAAACGCCCTAACAAATTTAATCTCTCTGCAGCATCTTCCCTTACTTAAACAGCTTGAAGTCAAAAGCAACCGTATATAATCGTTAAAAGGATTGTAAAAATTAACTCTTCTAGAAAGACTTGATGGTTCTCATAATAAACTGACTTCATTATTGGAAGGACTTGGCGAAAATAAAGTTAAATTAGCTGTTCTTGTTTTATGTGGAAATTAATTAAAAGATCTTTCGGAAATAAAAATATTGAAAGGACTGAGGGGGCTGAAAGAAATATGTTTTAATAAACAAAAAGCAAGTAATCCATTTTGCGAAGATCAAAATTAATATCAAAAAACATTAAAATTAACTTTTTCATTCCTAAAAGGTTCAATATAAAAAATTGATGATTGGAGCAAATAAGATACTCAAAAACTGCTAAGCCAACAATAAAAATAGATTTAATAAAATTCATAATTGAGATAAAGTAATTCTAGATTTGCAGCAACTCACCAACAAAATATATTTCCTCCTTAAATTGATAATAAACGTGCCTTCATAAATACTGCTTCCAATCAATATATGAATAATTATGGACAAAATTAAAATTTAAGGTCAACCAACAATAAACTGCTAATGATGACTCAAAGACAGTCAGCACTTTAAGAAGTTTTAGCCATGAAAGAAGATATGGTTGAATAACTCAAAGGAAAAAATTCACAGCTCTAACTGACGAATGCCCAATTTTACAAAGATTCTCTTAGAAAATAAGTTGACTATGAGAGAGTGCAAGGTCAAATATCAGAATTGTCAAGATGTATTGATCAAAAAGATCAAAAGATTAATGATCTTCACAGAAGAATCGAATAGTTACTTAAGGTGAATGCGAATGTCAATACTATGGCTGATGGGAAATCTACTGAAATGTAAAAATTACGGAGATAAAATGGATAGTTTAGAATATAAAATGCTCAGCTGAAGGCTCTTAATAAAGATCAAGATGGAAGATTGAGATAATTACAAAATAAAGCACTGAGCAATATCGAATAAAAATCAGAGAGAATAGAAGATTTAAGAAGAAAGAACGAATAACTTATGAGAGAAAATTATGATTGTCAAAAACAGCAAGAATAATATAAAGAGAGGGTTAGAGAAATGACTCAGCTGCTTAGATAATGGGAGTATAAGTATTAGCAAAAAGTTAAAGAAATGGAGACTTATCATAACAGCTAACGAGCTGATTTGATCAGATAATTTGAGGGTAGAGAGGAGGAGACAAGTAAGAAACAGGAAGATGCTATCAGACAAATTTTTAATGAAAGTGAAGAGAGAGTTAGAGGATTGGAAGATTAGTATGGAGAAGCACTTGAAGGAGCCTTATAAAAATATAAGCAATTGAAAAGAGCTTATGATTAAAAAAGCAATAATTAAAGTTAACTGAAGATGCTTCTCAAAACAGTGATGAACAAAAATACAGAGCAATAACATACTATTGGATAATGCCAGCAGGTGATTTTGTCAAATCGAAAAAGATTAAGCGAACTGAGCCAATAGAATGAACAACTGTCCAGAAACAATTCATAACTTAGAGGTAAAACTCAAGGATAAATGAGGCAACTATAGGGAGAACTAGCTCGAATGAGTTTTGAAAAGAACAAATTATAAAAGGAAATAAAAGAACTACAAGCAAGCAACGATTATCTGCAGGGACATTTTGATAAATTAAATTATAGATAAAAATAGAGTCAATAATTGGAGTAAAAAGTAGAGGGATTACAAACTGCATTGGATGCCAAAAACATTATGTTGGATGATAAAAATTAAACTATTTAAAATTTGAAAAATTAACTTTAATCTTTACAAAAAGAGGGATAAGGCAAAATTGATTCGGGATAGTTTTAAAAACTACAACAAAAATATCGAAAAACTAAAGAAAAAATTAAAGAGGTCGAAGAACAACTCATTGTAACAGCCTAGGAGAATAAGTAGTTAATTGACAAACTTGATATTTACAACAAAATGGAACAGTAATTCATCGATTTGAGAGATATACTGGCCAGACAAGAGGCATAATTAAATGAAAAAAAATAAAACATAGATGAATTAGTGTAATCTTTGAAAAAATTAAAGGAACATACCGTCATGCTCAAAGAAGAAACAGATAATTTGAGACGAGACAAAAATAGACTGCTGACAGCTTTAGATTAAAAGGAAGCAAGATGGAGTCGACAATTTTAGGAAAAATAAATGGAATTTCAGCGAAAATCAAGCAGCATGCAAGAATAGATGGCTAAGTATAAAGGCATCGCCATGCAACTACGGGAATTAACGAATCTTACAAGCAAACTTTCCCTGTGAGTAAATTAATTTAATTTGATTATAAGTTCAATCAATATATATTTGTTTTTCATCATAAACCTTCAACAATAACTAGTTACCAATATACATTGTTTCCCTCATAGATTGTACAGCTTCAATATAATTTTTATTCAGTAATTTATAGCTGAATCAATTTGAATAAATAATCATATCTCTTTGATTATATTTAAAAGTTATCAACTAATGTCCACAGCAGGCAGCGATCTCTCCATTCCCAGTAATGCCGTTCCTTTCAAAGTGTATTACCGTCACAACAGCACCCTCATTGAATTAAAATTCTAAGACAGTCGTTTGAGAGTATAAGAAGTAATTTCAAGCTGCGTCGATCAACTCTCAGATCAATACATGATAAAACTAAACAACAACTTTCTTCACTACGCACTATACCCTGCAGGAAAAGGAGGAATGAAAGCAACAGACGCACTTTAAATATCCCACGGACAAAGAATAAAAGGAGTTGGAGTACGTAGATTCTACTTATAATATCTGAACCTTTCAAAAGAGAGTATTTCAACACAGATCAATCTCTAGAAAAAATATGGCTTTTAAAAAAAGATCAAAACATAACATATGGGATGTTGCTCAATTTTTAGCAAATGACATCCCCACAATGATTTTTGACAACTACAGTTTCAATCATAATTCTATTATAATTTGAACCAATGGAAAATTAAGCAAATATTCCCTATCAGCAACTACGCAATGAGCAACAACCTCCCAACTTTCCACCCACAAATAACCCATACAACAACTATCAGCAAGCAAATCAAAACAATAATCAACAAGTTCCCAACTATGGAGGAAACCCCAATCCTAACTACAACAATGTACAGCAACCATACATGCCACCACAACAACCTGTCTACAACCCTCAACCACAGATGAATCCTTATAACAATGTGGGCTATATTCCAGCCCCTGCGAATTATATTGCTGGGAGTGGACTTATTTGTCCTTTTTGTCGTCGAGAGACAGATAGTTTTCCTAAAAAATCACCAGGAGGAGTAACTTGGATTTGGTGTTTTGCACTGTTTCTTTTCACAGGAGTATGCTGCTGCATTCCATTTTGTGTTGACAGCTGTCAAGACACTGAGTTAGTTTGTCTAACCTGCCAGCAAGTAAAAGCTAGGTCTTAAGCCAATTGTTGTTGAATGATTGATCATAGGATGATGATAATAAAATGTATGTTTAGTAGTTTTGTTGTGAATGTATTTTGTTCTGGAATAATATATCTTAACAAATTGAGGATGGGCAATTATGATGCATGAAGGATAGATAATTGCTAAAAAATAGTTATTTCTCTTATGTAACAGAAGTTGATAAAATTAATTTAGCAAATACAGCTTAGATGATCAACTTATATTAAATCATTTTAATTTGAATATTAAAATAATAAATCCATAATTTATAATCCAAATATCCAACAATAGTTTTATCCATTTTATTGATTTAACTTATAAAAACATACCAAACAATAATTGTATTATCCCAAACCACAACACTTCAATTCACCATGTAAAACACCCATTATTATTAACAACAAGCTATTACAAATATTTCCAAGCTAATTAAACACAGATAAATCAGATTCACAATAGACATAAACCACCTCTCCGACTCCTGCCTGCCCTCCATCGGCTACATCTACTTCAACCAAACTATAATTCTACACTTCATAAAATAAACAAAACACTTCCAACATGTCCATAAATTAATTATAAGTCAATTTTATTATATTTAGATAGCGTCAACTTAAAGGATAGCCACGTCAAACTGATATCCAAAGCACAACTAAAATTAAAATAATTATATATGTCATATAATCAATTGACAAACCAATGCTTTCTTTTTTTAAATAAAATGAATTTGACATAAATTGTTGCGCTTTCCATCGAAGGAAATCCTATATCAACTGTCGATAATATATACTTACTCAAAATCAAAAAAATAGAACATATCAATCTTGCACATTGTCAGCTCAACAACTCAGTTTAAAAATTGAAAAAGTGCACATGGCCCAATTTGAAGATACTCAATTTAACCGGCAACAAAATAACCAATAAAGGAATTACCGGCTTAGCCAAATGCAACTGGCCCAATTTGTTCGAATTAGACATCAGATATAATTTAATAACAAGTGATGGAATCCAAGGGTTGGCTAAGCATCAGTGGAAGAATCTCAATGAATTGGATATGA
>DYPS01000161.1 GCA_020719775.1 Desulfosporosinus sp.
CAATTAATGCAGATTTGTGAGAATTTAGTGGTTGCATGGATAATAATTTATAATTGTTTGGATAAATTTGAACGATCAAATATTATAATATTTGTCCATAAAACACAAGTTTTTAAAGATAAAGAATAATTCTCATACTGATAATATTGGTATTTTTTAGTTTGGATATATATTTTATGGATTTACATATCATACTTTGTTTTATTTTTTTGACTGAGTTGCTTCAACTGGTTTTGGTTAGACGTGATGTGGTTTGTAGTGAGTTAATCCGTATAGTTGTTGATTTTAAACTATTAATTCTTTCTAACTGAGTAATTTTTCAAAATTTTAGACTTTCAGTTTTTTTAATGTTTTTTAGCAGATTGCCGAAACAGTGAGACATCCGTTTTAATCTAATTCCATGACAACTTTAATTCTAATATCCCCTTTTGGAGCTGGCTCTACTTCCTCCAACAAAAATCTGCCAATCAATAAATTTTTACTAGCATTTTGATACTCTCCTTCTCTCACTTCAATCAAAGCCTTCGTTTGTCCATCAACCGTAGTTGCAAAGATTGCTTATTTTTTTATTGGGATAGCTGTATTGCGATGTACTATGCTAACCATTGTATCCTCATCGATTTTGATTCCCAAAGTATGGGGCTGACTATCCATAAGTAGCAATTGATCCAAATGACCATTGTGTACTCCGCTGTGAATGGCTGCTTCAATTGCTGCTCCTTCAGCAATTGCCTAATCCGGATTGATCGAGCGTAGTGGTTCATGCCCATTGAAATATTTTTTGATTAATTCCCGTACTTTTGGAATTCTGCTTGATCCACCGACTAGTAATACCTCTTTAATATCATCTTTGGTTGCACCCGCATCTTTCATTACTTTTTATATTTCCCAGATGATATCCATAAAATAAATCATGCATAATTATTAGAATTTCTATCTGGTGATGGTTATTGAGAAATCTTGTGAATTTACCAAACAATCGATTTCGATAGTAATTTGCTAGGAAGATGACAAAATTCTTTTGGCTTTTTCGACTTATGTTTTTAGTTTTCTTCTAGCTTTGAGATTGCTTCTGATATCTATTGATGTTTTGGTAAAGAAATCAACAATACAATATTCCACTAATTTTTAATCAAAATCTTCTCCGCCAATGGCTCTTCCTGAACTGGCTTGGACCTATGTAACTCCTCTGTCAATTACTGCCAAAGTCACATCCAAGTATCCGCCTCCAAGATTGATTATTATGATTTTTGTTTATTTCACGTTGAGTTTATCATAGCCGTAGGCAAATGCAGCAGCATTGGGTTCATTTATTAGTCTTATGCAATTTAATTCTGCTTTTTTGGCTGCTAGTTTGGTGGCTTATCTTTGTTTGTAGTTGAAACTTGAAGGAACTGAAATTATGGCGTCTATGACAGGATGTCCCAAAAAGATTTAAGCTTATTTTTTAATTTTGCTCAAAATCAATGCAGAAATATCTTCAGGATAAAACTTCTTTTTTTACTATTTGAATGTAACAACAATGACTGGCTTCTCATTCTCCCCAGCTTCAATTTTAAAAGGCGATTTCCTGCATAGAGTTTGAACTGAATAATCACTGAAGTTTCTTCCGATAATCTTCTTGATATCAAAGACTGTGTTGTCTGGATTTCTGGTAGCATGACCGACAGCAGCTTATCCAATAATGCTTTATGTTTCGGTGAAGGATATATATGAACTTGAAAGAATGTTTCCATAGTTGTTGGGGATCATTTCTAGACGGTCATTTCTCCAAACACAAGCGCAGCATTTGCTGGTGCCAAGATCGATGCCTATGATTCTACTTTGGTAATTTTTTTATTTCATCGTATCTTATTATTATGATGGAGAAATATTAGGCTACTTGTTAGTGTTGTAATAATATCTTATGCTGGAGATATATTTTCATATGTTATGATGGGAAAAAGTATGATGAAAAAAATAAAAAATTAGATCAAATTTTTATCTCTTAGTATGGTTTTTATTTCGTCTATTACTTAGTTTTACCTTTCTTCCTGTTTATTTTTTGATGAATATTTTTATTAATTTTCAGTTTTATTAGTTTATATGTAATATTTTTCCTTT
>DYPS01000008.1 GCA_020719775.1 Desulfosporosinus sp.
AATAAAAATAAAAAAATATGTCAAAGAAAATGAATAAGGCAGGAAGCTAAGTTCGTTGTAGTCCATTAGAAGGCATAGATCCAAGTTCAATAATGAATTTTGAGTACGAATTATCGAATATTTAAAAAATCCAACGCAAGATTCAATCTGCTTTAAATTCTCGTTGATGATGATACTATTTTTAAGTTTATTATTTAATTTCTTAATAACTCCAAATGAGTTTGAGGAACAGCGAAATAAATATTGATTAGGAGATAGGAATAGAATAATTTAGAATAGTTTTGAAAATAATATCAGCAGGACTGATAAAATCAACTGCAACTGTATCTTAAACTTAACTAAGCAATGCAGAATTTAGGTTAGTCTATAAAGGATGATTTATAATGAGGAACAAAATGTGACAACCATCGTCACTAAATATCAGAATAAGAATAATCCTCTTTGGGAGTAAACGTTTTACCTTGATGGAAAAGCCGAAGACCATCTTATCATCATTCTCAAAGATGATGATTAGAAAATAATTGGGAGAGCAGCTCTCGAGTTAAAAATTATGTTGAATGAATTCAACTCAATTTAGTTTAAAAGTAATACGTGATTAAAACAGACTAGACCATCAATCTTTACTTGGCGGATCAATTCACAACAACTCTTACTTATGCCTTCAAATTATATGAAAAAGCTGATCACATAGGAGGTTTATAGACTCCCAATCTTACTCTTACTCATATGGATATCATTAAAAATTCATTAACTTCGACACAAAAAGCTGTTCAAGGGTTATTAAATACAAAATAAATTCCCAATATTTTCAGTTGTATGGACACTTAATAAATAATTGGATTCGATAATATTGAATTTTATCCAAGTAAATTTAGAACAAAACGAAGATAGCTTTAAATATAAAACAATGAATGATTGCTTGATGTTTTGTATTGCTAATTAGAACGATAGTTATTATTTATTGAAATGCAGAAAAATAACAAATTTCGAAAAAGCGACTTAGCCATTCCTGAACTAGACACCTTATTCGCTTGTGAAACACCCAGTCGTCTAAGGAATTCTATGTCCAATCATAGTGTTCCTTCCATTGATTTTGCCAACTACCGCATCACCATATCCAATCATCAAGTTTCGGCTTTTCAATCTGCCAAATTTATCAAACAGTAACCGAGATCTTCTAAAAATTTGAAATAACAACTTTCTTCCCTCCAATAAAAATTAAACAGTGCAAAAGTGTAGATGAGTACTCGGTCAAACATTAAGGAACATCATCAAACCAAATCGTAAATTAGATAAATAGTACATTATCCAATCAAGAAGGAGGAACCTAAAAGAGGAGCAAGGCAACCTGTTTAAAATATTTAAAATTTAAGAAAAAGTCGAATCGAACAATTTACCAACGCAGTTCCCAAGCCTAAAAACATAACAACATTTTCAGTTAATCCATATTCTTCAGTCAGAAATAATAAGTATTATCTGTCTTAGGTTGTGAGAGCCATCCACTAAAAAAATTCACTTGCAGTCGAACACATTACATCATCAATTCAGTTTTTAAGACAATGTCAGTAACTACCCAATTTTTTGTTTCAAAATAAAGGAAAAGTACCTATTTAACTTCTTCAAAATCCAATTTTTTCCAATAAAAAAACTCTAGTGCTAGATTTAGATTAAACGTTGATTCATTGTTTCGACAATACAGAGTGTGAACCTGATCTAAGTTTAAAAATAACAATATAAAACACCCCAGTTGAAGTGGATTTTACAATTCGACCATATGCACTTACATTCCTCAAAAAAATATCCCGTAAATGGTAGGTTATCATCTTTACAGCAAGTCATCAGGAATATGCAGATGCTATATTGGATTAAATTGATCCTGATCATGTTATTTTCCAGCATAGACTCTATAGGCAGCATTGTACAATTGTCAACGATCTTTACCTAAAAGATCTCTCAAGAATAAACAGAGATTTGAGTAAAATGGTATTAGTTGATAACGCTGCATATTCTTATGTTCTTCAACTTAGTAATGGGATTCCAATACTTCCTTTTTATGATGGCAAGGATTTCGAATTATCAGCATTGGAAGGATATCTTTAAAAGCTTGATCAATGTAAAGATGTTCGGGAATTAAATAAAAATTATTTTCAACTTCATCTCTATAACTAGTTTGATAATAGCACTGAACTTATAGAGGAGCTTTATATAAATCATAAATAGCAAATTTTAATTTGATATTTTTTAGTTCTTTTCCATATACAACTATCAAATTATTGTAAAATCTTTATTTTATCAATAATTCAGAAGGATTTTCTAATTTTGAGCTTATTTGAGTTGTGCATAATCAATAATAATATTACTGCCTCAAAGTTTTAAAACTGTATGCGTGGCAAAAAACTAATCAATCACAATCAAGTGGTGCAAAATCATCCACAAAAAATCGAAACACTACGTTCACAACCCAAGCGCAAAGTCAATTAAATCAGAAGTCAAGAACATAAAATTAGAATGCAACCAAATCCACTTCAACCGCCAACCCAAAGAGTCATTCGGGCTCCGCCATAATTTCAAAATTCTGAATATGAACCACAACGTAGACAAAGACAAACATTCAACTTTGTTCCTATAGGTTAGCCAACGCCCGTTTTTGTTAGTCAAATGCAAGAAAATCCTTTGAGAATGCAAAGAAACAGTGATGCATGTGTAATGGCAAGAGGAAGAGAGCACAATTTTATAAATCAAAATAATAATAGAGGACTTCATAGTTCTACTCAGAAGATTAAGATTATATCAGCTGACAATCGCGATCAATCTTATTCTCGCTCTTAAAATAGTTCAGCCCGCAAACGAGGAGGTATAGAACTTACTAAAACATTGCTTAAAAAAATATCAGGAATGTACACTGATAAAGATTTCCAAAATCGATCTTCAATGATGAACAAATCGAATAAGTAAGACACAACTGGAATCATGACAATGACAATGAGTGGAAGAGGTGTATGTGATGAATATCAAATCAGCGATTTTGACTTTCAGCCCAACTCTAATCATACCCTTAATCTTACCAATAGCAATCCAATTAGTTTTAATGATTCTGGAAATTGGAACAGAACAGGAAATCAAGATAATAGTTATACGCATCAACACTATCAAGAAGCAACTCAAAACATTCAAAGCATTTCTTCTTTTGTCACTCCTAAAAAAGAATTGATTAAAGTTAAAAGTTTTGATATTATGAATAGTCGTCCAACTTCAGAAAGTATAGTTGTCGGTAATTAACCTCCAGCCAAACCTATGGCAAACAGAAAAGGAATGCAGGGAAACACATCTCGTTAAAATGAAAGATATTTAATTCGTTCAAAGAACAAAACACTAGATCAACTTTCAGTAAAGCAGTCAATGGTTTTTGGAGGATTTGACAACTATTACCAATGAAGATAAATAGTTAATTTTGATTTTTGTAATTATTGGTGAGTAAGCCATACTTATTCATTCTATTTTTTAAGAATTATTACAGCAAAACGAATTAACTTAACATAATGCAATATCACTATTGTACTATCATATATTTTTGACTAATTATACAAATTATTGCCAATCTTTTACTTTGTACTCCTGAATTTTTTTAATGTTTTCAAATTAAACTGCTTTCCCAAAGAATTGTTACATTTCCTTAATGTTATCCTTGCTCATTATCATAAATATGCATTGGTATAATTAATTTATATAATGTCTGTCCCAAAAACGAGAAGAAAAAGATAAATATTCCAACCATTTGTTACTTAATGTCACTGTGTTTCCAATTATTCCTGAATATTTTGCATTGAATTCATTCACCATCTATCTTAGTCTGTCCTTGGTCAGAAACTAAAATCCATTTTAAGTTGTTCGCACCCATAAATTCTATTGATATTGAAGTTCACCAATAGAATTTATGAATTTGATGAAAGTTTGGTCACTCATTATTCCTATAGTTTTGTCCAACTCATCGTCATTCAATTATTATGGGCATATACATTAATTCTTTCTGCAAATTTTGCAATCAAAACCAGAATAGACTTATACTGGACCTTCATCTCGTTCTATTTAATGAACTTTATTATTTCGATGAGTTTGCTTTGTTTTTAACACGCCTGATTTCATTTCAGGTGCTTTAGCATTGATATGTTTGGTTTTAATATGAGTATACAAAGCAGCATATGAACCATATGCCTTGCCACAGCCCTCACTGCATATAAATTCTTTTGAAATTTATTAATTTTTTCGCCGATGAATTTTTTGCATAATGTTCTACTTATAAAAATATTATAAATTTGAAGTAGTACAACAAACAATCAAAATGAATGATATATAAAGGATATAGCCCTCACAGTCTCCAAATGGTTTGTATTATTAAAAGATAAATGTACCGTTGATACCCGAATCATGAATTGTGACTACCAGCTTATTTTTTGAATCAAATTAAAATGATTTTAAACATAACAAACTGAAGATATTAGACTTCAAGATTAAATTTCCATTTTTTTTTTATTTAATCAGTTGCTTGATTATCATCCATAAGAGTGCTTCCAACAAAAATGGGGCTTTTTAAGTAAATTTATGTGTTTGTATAATGCTGCTATATAATATATTTTTCTTTGTTAGTTTTATCAATATTAGAATTTAAATAATATTTTTATAAAAATTGATTAATCAAAAATAAGGAAAATGATCAAACTACTGATATTTTTATTATTTTAATGACTTAAACTTATGAATATACTCATAATTATATTATAAATGTTTTCTTTTTCGTTTATAATTTGTAAAATTAACTAAGTTTTCTTATTCAAATGAACCAAGGTATTTGCTTAAAGAAATTGTATATTTAAACTTGGAACTTATAAAGGAAAATTTATTTGGTATACAATCGTATTTATGATATTTGCTTGCATAGTTCTATATGCACCACAAATCATCAAACTCAAATTTATTTATTAACTTAGTAAACAAACTAAGGTTAAGAAAACTTTTCAAAATAAAAAAATTCTTACAAATTTTACAAGTCATTGGAGCTTAGTTAAATTTTTCCAAAGTAGAATATTTGCAAAAACAAAATGGAATAATTTTTAAGCAATAATTCATTGCAATTTAATTGTTTAATCATGAAATTCTGTTTTATAGTTCAGAGATATAGTTATGAATAGTTATCAGCTTATTCTTTTCAGTTGGTGTTCTTGAAATATTTAGTGATTATACATTATTCTAAGGATTAAACCTGAAGGCTCAGATGTTGGTTCTTTAGCTTTTTGAAACTTTGAAGTTTATTTCGTCAGCCTTCTACGTACTTTGGCTTTTAATAATAAAATTTCCTTTATAATATATTGTATTGAGAATAATGGCAAATTAAGTTTCATTACTTTCAATATAAATCGCATTAAAACGCACAAAGCTCTTTGAAAGCAAAACTCTTTATTTTTTGTATGGCCGTTATTTTCTAGAAATGAACATGAATTGGCTTTCTTTAATAGTATTACAGTTTGAAATAGTAAATTAAGTTTTTTTTTCTTTTTTGAGCAGAAGGTAGCTAAAAGTAAAGTAAAAACCAGAACTGTAAGTGCTTTTTTAATAGTATTGATTAGCTTGTTTTGAACAAAGATAAGCTTTTGATGTTTTATGCAAGGTTTAAGCATATTCAGAACTATATAATAATTAATAAACTGTCGTTCATTGCTTAGATGTCGCTTAGGAAATAGACACAATCACTTGATTTACAGTACGAGTAGTAATAACTATTGGAGAGATCTAATGAACTTCCTACTAATTCATTAAAAGTCAAAACAGACGAACTTTTTTCTCAACAAAAATGTATAGCATCATAAAGAGAATAAGATCACATTTTGTTCGTAGGTAATAAAAAAAAGATAGGAGAGTAGCAAACAAGTGACAGGATCATAATTCGACAGAAAAGAGAGAGTGTTTACCATTTTGTGAAAAAGGAACAGAACTAATTTCAAAGCCATGTAATAAACCTTTTCAATGTAAATTTAATTTTAACTAAGGTCATTGCGATTAACTAGAAAGCTCTTATGAATGATAACCATTGGTAGTCCTTCGTAGTCTCCAATTTTTACATTAAAGAAGTTTTTAAAATTTAACATCGCTATCAAGCTGTCATCATCTTCCTCAAAAATAACTTAGATTGTCTTCAAGAAAATTAGTTGTAATGTTTCTATTAATTTAGGTATGAATTCGTAAGCCGACTCAAGAACAATGGAGATCTGAAACTCTATGATTTATCCATTAGAATTAAAAAATTCATTTAATTGTACAAGGAAGAGCTCGCTTTAAGATAGCCTGCCGACGAAGGAAGTGAAATGTACACAAACATAACGTAATTTCTTAAGACAATGCATGGTAAGGCCTACTTTTGCGTGGCTCGTTCGAACATCCTCATATTTTCCGAATCTTTTCTGTCTTTAGTTGACTAAGATTATGAAGATTTTATTCTTAAAACCCTCAAGTATCGTTCCATTACCCAAGAGTATCAACCATTTAATACAGATATTTTTCTACCCAGCGATACAAAGACGTGATGATCCAGTACTTCCAAAACATCGAACTCCTTTTCAAACACAGAAGGGGAGAGCTTAGTCATGAAGAACTCATCAATTATTCGAAATACACTTTTGTCGACTGCATCACAACCCATCATCAAGTATTGTTCTTCTTAATTAGAGAAAAATACTTTGCGACATTGAATTTAAGTTTGTATCAGATATCGCCTGCTTCGAAGTCGTGCAATAAATATAACATATATAACAAAAATAAACAATAAAGCCTCGCCCTGCACTCTATCAAAAGATAAAGAGAGTTATGGAGACGTTCTCACAGAAGTAATCATAAGTCTTGAGGAATATTTTTTAAATACCAAATTCGCTAGATTATAATAAAGAGCATAACCGGTCTCAAATTACATTAAAAAACAACAACTAATGATTATCTATATCCTTTGACAAGAGAATAACTCAAAGTGGTATTGATTCAGCTATGAAGTTCATCTCTCAAATTCTAAATTGCCTTTGAGACGACTACTATCTCTCATTAAATTATCAATAAATGGAAGAAATGTAGAAAATAATAAAATGCAAGAATATCAATCTCAGTTAATCCAATACTTCCTTCTCTTAAGAATATGTTGACAGCTTTAATTTAGAATTAAATGACCATTAACTAAGTTCACAGCCAAATACATGAGGTCCAAATTTTAATTTGAAATGTTTTAAAAAAGAGAGCTTACTCCCCATAAAATCTTGAAAATATTTTTGTCAATTTCTTCCACTTTGCGTTCTTACTTCAAATCTGTGGTTTTAAATCATTTGCCTGTCGATATAATTCATATGTAGGTAATCCTATAGCGATAGAGTAAAAGATGATTTAATAAAAAAAAGCTCAATGCCTTTGACAGCAGAAGCCCCTTAGAAAAATATTTAATTGTGATTTTGTTACTTTACGTTTTTAAATATTTTGAATTTGTGTGAGATTCAAAAGAATGGAACCTAATGCCCATCCAAATATAAAATATGCGGACTGCTTGGCTGAGCTTTTTGTTGTTAGTATGGTTAAGCTTTGCCATATTGATGAGTAGATGAAAAATATTCACAAGAAAAGTGAGAGTAATTTATAGAAAGGAAACATCTCAATCAATTTTTTAGGAAAATATTATAATATCAAAGATTCAAGTTAATTTTAAAATTATTCCTATCTAGAATAGTTAATAAGACGAGGGAAATGACAACAATAAACTGATATATTTGGAATGAGGATGGAAAATAGACAAATGAGTGTGAATGTTCTAACTACTTTTGGTTAAATATGAAAAAAAAAAAAAATCATTCCCTCACTGAATGGAATATGTGTAATGATATTAATCTCATTAATAATTTCAATAACTAAGATATTAAGTTTCATCTATTCGAAACAAGATAAAATAGATAAAAAGTTATTCGTAAACATTTAGAAAATTAAAGTTAATTTGACATAGATAATATTTGAAAATCATTATTTTGTAAGTCCATCAAAGTAGGGATGACTCATAGCCTACAAAACAGTTATTCCCTACATCTAAATTAAAGCTCATTTGCATGATCAATAATCAGCATTTTTTTAAGTAGATCTAACGCCTTTTCGTGAGCTAGATGCTGATTATCTGAAGATATATAATCTTATAATTTCGTTTAGGACATGTTTTCTCTTCAATATGCATTTTTGTCTTCTAATCTGGTTTCAACTTGTATTTTTATATATAACGTTCAATTTCTGCTGTCCCCATCACTTGTGCTATTTTTCTTAGTTGATCTGGATTGTCGTCTCCCTTAAAAAATATGTTTATTTTAAACATCTGTATTGATTGAGTTGTACCATGCCTGCAAACATGCAGCCTAACGACCATACTTCTAGAGAGTAATTATAAAATTAATTATTTACCAATAATTCAGGTCATTGTAATAACTTGAAGCAACTCTCACATTATATTCTTTATTTGGTAAATAATAGTCAGCCAAACCCCAGTCTACAATTATCAAAATCTTTCTCTTTTGATCTATGAGAACGTTCTGTGGTTTGATATCTCTATGCATAATTCCTTGAGAGTGATACTTCCAAAATTTTATAAAGGAAATATCGTATCTATTGATCATTGTACTATGGAACTCTTTTACCTTACTATGTTTCAACATAATCGAATGCCTTTCTTCTTTAATAATTACGAGAACATAGCTTTTAGAACAATTGTCAATCATAACATTTATTAGTTCAATTACACTTGGATGTTCCAAAGTTTTTAATATTTTAATTTCTCTTCTAATTTTACTTTAACGAACTTATAATATCAAATTGGGTACTTGGCTTTAATATTTTTAGTACAGACAGTTTTTATTATTATTTACCATTTCCGACTGCTACTGCTTTATACACGTCACTGTATTTTCCACGACCTATTTTTTAAATAATTTAATATTGATCAATTGCCTAGTTGCTTAATATCAAAGAGTATACTTGATTGATATTTGATACTCTTAATATTCAAACTACTATGGTCCCCTTATTAGGGATGCATCCAGATATTTTTTGTATTCTTTTGGGCATTTATACTGAGACATATTCAATTATTATTTTTATTATAATGAAGATATCAAATACGAATTTCACTATTAATAACAATTAATTTATTAAGATTTATGATCCTTATTTATCATTCCTATTGTAATAAATTTAAGTATTTATACTGATGTTGCATAAAATAAATATTTTTAAGTCATAAGACATCATGAATGAATTTCAGCAAATTTGCTTCCGAATACAAGTGAGATGATAGCCATGAGTTTGATGAGAATATTCAAGGCGGGTCCAGAAGTATCCTTAAGGGGATCTCCAACAGTATCACCAACAACTGCGGCTTTGTGAATGTCGGATCCTTTCTTTACAATATTTCCATTATCATCCTGCATAGCTCCACTTTCAATATATTTCTTTGCATTATCCCAAGCTCCTCCTGTATTGGCGGCAGATATGGCCATTTGAACTCCACTTACAATTGCTCCTGGTAAAAATCCAGCCAAAATTTTAGGACCAAAAGCGAAACCTAGCAATAAAGGACTGAAGATAACCTAAATAAAAAAATAATTACAAGGCAACCTGGAGCAATCATTTCTCGTAGTGAAGATCTAGTTGAAATTCTGATACAAGCACGATAATCAGGTTCAGAGGTACCAGCTAAAATTCCAGGATCGTTGTGAATTTGTCTTCTAACTTCTTCAACCATACCGAATGCAGCTTTACCAACAGAGGCAATAGTGAAAGCTGAAAAGACATAAGGCAACATAGCTCCAATTAAAAGACCAGCAAAAATTTAAGGTTTAGTTAAAGCAATATCTGCCTGAGCTGAAGGAGTATCAAGACCAGCATTGTGCAAGAAACCACCAAAGAGAGATAATGATACGAGAGCAGCTGAACCAATAGCAAATCCTTTACCAATAGCAGCAGTTGTGTTTCCAGCAGCATCTAAAGCATCAGTACGATCTCTAACCTATTCTCCCATTTCAGCCATTTATGCAATACCTCCTGCATTATCACTAATTGGTCCGTAGCCATCAATAGCCAAACTTAAAGGAAGATTAGATAACATGCCAAGAGCAGAAAGAGCAACACCATAGTAGCCCATATAACTATTAGCAGCGAAAGCAGTTAAAGCAATGAAAATGGCGGGAACAAAGGTACTCATATAACCAAGAGCAAGACCAAGAGTAACATTTGAAGCAGGTCCAGCCTTGCAAGTAGCCGCGAGTCCTCTAACTGGTGAGTATGCATGTGAAGTAACATATTCAGTAAAGGCAGCGATGATCATACCTGAAATAAGTCCAAATATTGAACAAAGATAAGGAATATAAGGTTCAAGAATATCTTTTGAATTGCTCAAAAGTTTGAATTGAGAAGGATAAGAGAATATGCAAGCGAGATAAGTGACTCCAAGAAGTACAATTGTTGATCCAATCAATTGAACCTTCAAAGTTGACTCAATTTTAGTTTTAGTTTCAACTTTCATTATGTGAGTGGAGAGAGTACTAATAATCAAGCAAATAATGATTCCTAAGGCAATAAGGACTAAGGGGTAAAATAAAACTGAAAGATATTGATTGCAACCCATAGCTCCATCGACACCATTGTAGCCCACAAGAGTGTCAGATGAGATAACCAATGCTGCGCAAGTAGATTCAGCAAAAGAACCAAACAAATCAGCGCTCATACCAGCAACATCACCTACATTGTCACCTACATTATCAGCAATGGTAGCTGGGTTTCTAGGACTATCTTCTGGCAAATCTTTTTCAATCTTTCCGACTAAATCAGCTCCAACATCAGCAGCTTTGGTATAAATTCCTCCACCAACTCTTCCAAAAAGTGCAACAAATGATCCTCCAAGACCATAGCCAGCAATAGCCTCAAACAGTTTTTTGTATCCTTAGTGGTGTTTGATTAATGAAAGTTACTCTTATTGATCGTTGATTGACTTATAAATAAGGATTAAAATAGTCAGAACTGAATTAAAAACAAAAATACCTAAAAGTCCAAGAGAAACCAAAGCAAATCCCATCGCGCAACCAGCTCTAAATGCAACTCTAAATGCAGGGGCAAGTCCAGCTCTTGCACAGTAGGTGGTTCTAAAATTAGTTTGAGTTGCAATGACCATGCCAACAGCTCCACAAATGATTGAAATGATGGCTCCAATGGCAAATGCTACTGCAGTCATAACTCCTTCAGCTGTTAAGAAGGTTATTACGAAAAACATGACGAAAACAAAGATGAGACAAATGAGATATTCCTGTTTGAGAAACTCAACAGCTCCCTAAATGAGTGATATTGTACATTGGCGATTTTATCTCCTAGTTCAATAAGTAATTTTCTTTGTTCTTCAGTGATATCATTGACGAGTTGTCTGGATGATGAAGAGTCATGGTCAGCAACGTTAATGCTCTTAACGTGAAGGAAATTAATGACAGCCCAGATGATACCGATCACACAGCTGACTATGATGATAATAATGGATGTGGAGAAGTCAAAGATTCCTTGGCAAGAGTCATCTGAAGGGGTTGCTGCAAAGATATTGTTGATTTACATCACCACTATTTAAGATTAATAGATTCACTTAAAGTAATATCAGATATCAGCTGTAAACCATCATGGAAAAATATCACGGATTCGATCAGCTCTTTTACGATTATCTATTTTAGAAAATTGTTAATCAAGGTGGACTCAGAATGCAGCTCATAGCTTCATAAGTAGGTACTAATTATTTTATACAGTCAAAGAAATGCAGTTAAAACTAGCAGCCAAAGACCCTTTAAACATCTATCGGAAACAATATGGCAATATTTTTTAGGCACTCAAAGCGATCAAAGCGACACCTTATTTTATTCTCGACAATATGGTCATCAAAATGAAACCGCCTCAAGAAGTAAGATTGCTTGGCATTCGCAAGGATCTAATGGAGGTTTATTAAAAAAAGTTAGCTTAAAATCGATTAAAAGAAATTGAAATCATGAAAATTAACAACTAAAATTAGTGTCAAATATGTAATAAAATATATAATGTGAATGTTAATCCATTGGGAAACTGTGGAAAAGCCAATCATAAAGCTCGTTACTGATTTTAACAATGAATTTTGTTTTCATATTATTTGTTAATATAAATAAAAAAATTCCCTATCCGGGGATCGAACCCGGCCCGCCAGGGTGAAAACCTGGTATCCTAACCATATAGACTAATAGGGAGTGTTACATTAACTCTCTTCACTGTCATCAAATAATAGAATCCATAGATAGTTATTAATGAAATCAAAGTCCAAAAACTCAGAATCTAGGGTGATCAATTCTGATTGAGGCAGGCTTATATTACATATGAGCAGAAAATAAACCCAATTTAGGGTCATTTCTCTTTTGCTGGCCCACACTATACTGGGGTTTGCTTAGTTTGTCTGATCTTTGTTGCACTCCGACTGAAGAAGTGAGGTCATATGTTTGATTGAGTTGACAACGATTTTGGTGGCTGGGATCTCTTGGTCCTTTAGGGATTGACCAGTGAGGGCGATTTTCGTTCAAACTTGTGTATGAGCTCTTTTCAGTATGATATGCTCCAGGCCCCACAATTTCAGTAGTTGAGTTGAGTTCAATTAAAGGATCAAAACCTTTTACAGCTCTTCTTGCATAAAGACTGTAACTTGGCTGAATTGGGACTTCTGGTTTAATATTTGGAAGGTATTATGGTCCTGGAGTCATTTTATACTTCTTTTGGTCTGGGGGAAACTGAATATATAATAATTTACTCTGGTATCTCCTCCAAATCTAGTATTTCCTATAAAATTTCTTCTTCCTCTATCTGCTTCATTAAGTTCTAACTGAATCAGTCATAATTTACATCAACATCCTTTCTAAAGTAATGCTCATACTTTGCCTTAGTATCTAATGTATTCCTAGCAGTGGTTCCAATCTTCCATTAAGGAGCCTTATCGAAGTTAAACTTATCATGAACTTCATAATTTGGTCCTTTTGGAGTTTGTTTTCCGAAGCAGTCAAGCACTGCAAATTCTTTATTAACATATTTCTTTGGACCGGCAGCTCTTGTTCCAGTTCCAAAAGAGTATAGAGGAGCACTAGGTTTAGTACCATCAACCACTTCTCCAAATGCAGAATAAATATCTGTGTTGGAAAATTTTATGAGATCTTGGTAAGAATAAACTTTGGACTGAACTTTTTAAGGAGAATTCTTCTCTGTCATTGGTAGTTGGATTCGAATAATAATAAACTTAAGATAGAGATTTAGAATAATAGCTGCATAATATCTAACTTTGGCTTAAATAAACTAATATTTGTTGTCTTTATAAATCAATGATTAATTTCTCATATGTTTTAATACATTTTCTTGCTAATTAAAAAAAATATTCTTCATAAAATTAAAAAAAAATTGCCTATTCGACTTGATACTTTGAATGGCGATATGTTGCTGTTTAAAGTTGTCGGCAATCACATATATTTTAAAAATAATAATACAGGAATATCATAATTCTTAAGGGAAGTGAAGGAAAAATAAAAATAAAATAATCTAACTTTTAAAAATGCTATTAATATAAATTTGATGTAGAATATTAATGGATAAAAACAAGTAAACAGTTAGCATTTGAGGAAATTATTGTTTGATTTAATTTATGTTCGTAAAATTAAAATGAAGCATTATCAAATAGACTTTGAAGATATTGTGATCTGGAACAGTTTAATTTAATTAATTGATTCAAAAACATGAAATTTTGATCATTAAGTTTTAATAAACTTGTAAAAATTTCAAGGACACTGCTTTTATGACTGCTCGTGATACTAAATTTATTGAACTGAAACTTTAAAAAATATATATACTTTTGCTTTGACCAAAGCTAAATTATGGAAAGAATAATTGAAGAATCGATTCAAGAATATAGCTTTGAATAAAATAAATCTTTCTATAATTCAGTTGATTTAATTTTGTTGACTTGTGTTATCTTGATCATTTTATGAAAATTTTGTAAACAAACAATGCTGATTAATGTAAAGATTCACACAGATAATTAGTCAGGATTTGAAGTAAGAAGAAAAGAGGAGGCAGATTAAATTTGGTATCGAGTGAATCTTATATAAAAATGATAAAATTGATCAATTAGCAATCGGAAATCAAGTATTTTAAATCTAACCTAGCGAATAACTAACTGCTTTTCCAAACGCAAACGTAAACATCGCCATTTTTGGAACACAAGCGTCTGGAAAAAGCACTCTCCTTAACTTCGCTTTAAATTGCAGTTTTCCAGTATTGGACACTCTTCAAAACAGAGAGAGATGCACGAAAGGAGTATGGCTACAGAATATAAATTTAATAAATGTAATAGATACTGAAGGATTCGATTCTGCAGAAAGATAAGAAGAATAAAAAATATTTTAAAAGCAGATCAGTTTGTTTTGTGTGGCCTTATCTGATATTGTAATCATCAACCTTTTCATGAATGAAATTGGACGTTACTCTGGTAGCCACTTGGACATAATATAAACTATTTTTAAAGTTGGAGAGAGGTTGGTGATGGTTCAGCAAAAAAAAATTATATTTGTTATAAGAGATTGCACATAGGATGCAAATCAAAAATTGCTTGAATAAGATCTTACCAGTAAAATTAATACACTTACTGCAAAATTTAGTAATAAAAATTTAAAATTTACTATCCAATTTTATTTTATGAGTCACTACATATATTAACCGTAACGCTTTGCAGAAGAAGCAAAAAATTTGTTAAAACAGCTAACTGTCAAAAAACAATCAACTTTTAATAGTTACTCATCAAATGACAAAGTAATTTATATCAAAGATCTTTGGAAGAAGATAAAAATTGATAATGAAATTGATCTCAAATCCATTGATGATGCCTTAAAGTCACATGTTTTCAAAAGATTACAAGTCGAATCGATTACTCTATTGAACTAATAGATTATACATCTCAATACTTTGGGATAAGTCAAGACCTATGATAGATATGTTGAAATATTAAAAAATATTTCTTTGTAGCATTTTGCAGCAAATCGGCCACGTCATGTCAAAGTTAAATAACTTGAAGGAGTAAATGCAATGACCTATTAATTATTCGAGCCAACTGCATTAAAACACTTCAACTAAATAATAATAAAGAATATTGAAAATGAACTTGAACAAAAACTTAGTGATTAAATTTAAAGAAATAAAAAAAATAAAAAGCTTTCCTATATGATTTTTAAGAAACGAAAAGAGATTGTGGATATTTATAAGAAGGTTATTTTGAATCATAAATAATATTCTCTTTATTTAAAATATTTTCATGAAAAACTATCTGAGATAATTACCAAAGAAGAGAGAAAACTCAATCATCTGTTTAATATTTTTGAAATCACAGTATAAAAATAACTCAATTAACTAATTAGCAAACAAACAAGTGCACTTAACTTCAAGCCATAAGAAATTCAGCAAAAGATAAAATAGTTATGTCAAGAATATCAATACAATTAATGGTAAATTGACTTCAAATAAATTTGGTAAAAAGTTAGTTACAGATGTATTTAAAAGTTATTACCTCAACAAATTCAATAAAAGTCACTGAAATGTAAAAATGATTTGTGGTTTCTATCGGGAGATCAATCGACAAATATCATAGCTTATCACACAAAAATTGAGAAAAAAGCTTTAGACTTTTGTAGAGATATTCTTCAGTTCATGCATGAGTAAAATATATTTGCACAGCCCCTCAATGAAGTGAGAGATGTTATTAAATAATGTTTAAGCAAAAGACTCGACTAAGAAGTAATTTTTCTGTTATTTAGAATCATAGATACAAATTTTCCTTTATGATTATATCAATCCTGTTGCTGCTTCTCTATGGAGAGATGGAAACTATATTAGGTTGGACTTCTTTGAAGAAAAAGCAGCGTAAATTTTATTTAAAGCTCTATTGGTATGGAGCCATCATTTTCTTAATTGGCACTTTAGCTGATTAGTGGTGGCAAAAAAATAAATGTAAATTTGTAAAATAAACACCTTGATAAATAATATTGTGTTATTTTTGAAAAATATAGAAGTATCATCGATAGTTTCTGAGCCCAACTTGCCATGCTAAAGATGGCAGACACACCTGGCTTCTTCCATGAATTTTGGTGAACGTTTCAAGAAAGCCATAATTTTTAGTTCTTAAAAGTTTTTCAGTATAAGGTTATTGTCTATGAGCTCCATCTAAAGCAGGTTCTGTATCGTTTGAAGTCAACAAATGTATTTTATTTATACAATCCTAACTTATATCAATATTACTTTTTTAATAAATTTTGGAATTTATTTACGATCTTTAAATGGAATACAAGTAAACTCCTTTTCAGATTTTGCATTTGATATCTTTTGAGAATCATTGCTTCTCAATTGTGAATAAAAATGCAGTTGTTACTCAGTTTGTTTTTGATGTTTATCTCCTTTCAATATCATATGATCAAACTCGTTTGCGTGAATTTTACTAATTCCTGGTTCATTTTTTAAAGCTAATCTAATTGCAGTTAGTTCTGTTTTTTTGAAATATACTTATGGAGGTGCTGAGTCTTTGGGGTGAAGTTTGTCTATTGCGATGTTGTCTCTCAGATTAATAACCCAATTTAAATCATTCTAAGTATTGCTGCCAGAGTTAATAAGATGCCTGAATTCTGTTACATTCCTGCTCATAAAATTCCTATTTTTTTTATCCTTTCTTTGAGTTGATTTCTTTTGATCAGTCATATAATCAGTGATAGAAGAATATACAAAAAAAATCTTCGAATTATTAATTCAAATTTATATACAATGACTGAAACAAAACGATCAGATTCGAACTTAATGATTAAATCTAGTTTCAACTTTATTGTGCAAAGCATGATTTTTTGTTGGCAAATGCTGTTGAACTAATCTTTAATGTGATTGTGCCAAATAATGAGCTATAGATGTTTGACAAAGATTAATACTCTTATTATAAATTTGACCTGCAGGGCATGCTTCACAAGACAGTTTTTTACTATTCCAAACAGGAGTTTCAACAGGACATACACTTATCGTACCTGAAAGAGATGGTTGAGATGATTTTGGCTAACATTTCTTTGAAACTGCGTTGAAGATTTAATTCACTGAACATTGAACCAAGGTAGATTTGCAATAAGCAAGATCTACATCATAAACGGTATCAACAGGACAAAGGGTACATTTTGAAATTGTAAAATTCCAATACGGAGTTGTTTGATTGCATCGTTCACAAGCTAGGCTATTATCGTTCCAAAAAGTTCCAAGAGGACACATTCCCATTTGACCAGTTGTTCTAACAGTTTCACATTGGCCTGTGGCTGAATTGTATATTTTATCAGAAGTACAAATTTGAGGAGTTGAAGTGCTAGTAGGTGATGTAGTATTGTTTTTATTATCAGCTAAACAAATATTATTTAAGGAGTTCCAAACAGTGTTTACAGGGCAAGTTTCGCAATTTTTTGTATTGAGATTATAAAAAGGAGTATTTGAAGGACATTTGTTGCAAGCTAAATCAGTTGTACTCCAGTAAGGTTTTTCGGGAGGGCATTATGAAAACGTACCAGTTCTGTCAGGGACAGTTGAAGGAGTTGAAGGAGTTATAGGAGTAGAAGGAACTATGTTTTAACAAGTTTTAGAAATTTGAGAATAACTAGTGCCAGCAGGACATGTTTATGGGGTATCATTTGCTTTATTGATACAAACCATAAGCAATTAATGCCAGTTTTCATTTGCTGTACATATTCTACAAGATAATAAAATGGGATCGAAATAAGGTTTTTATTTTTAGCATTTTTGACAAGATAAAGATGCTTGATTCCAAATTGGTTTATCTTTAGGACAATTAGAGGCAGTTCCTAAATTTATTTGACATTTTTTGCTTTCTTAATCAAAATATTGACCAGTTGGACATACTTTATTATAAACACAGAGACGGGTCACAGAATCAAGAATTAAACCTTGTTGCTCACAGCTCACTTAACAAATTCTGGTTCCTACATTAAACAATGGTTTTTCTTTGGGGCAAGCGAAACATTAATTGCTTGTGAGGTTAGCAAATGGTGTTTTTTTATCACACTGAGTTAGATTAGTGTTATTGGAAAGATTGAAAATCATGAGTCTATATTTTTATTCAGTAGTATTTCCATAGCTCCAACTGTTTGTATCAATCAAATTATCCCTATAAACATAGTTGACAACCTTGCAGCACTATGATGTAATTGTATCAGTCATTATTCTCACATAATTATTCATTCTATCTATTTATTGTCTTATGGCTTGAATTGCTGGACAGTTTCCATTTGGACACTTGGGATTGTCATAGGGTTTGCCATTTTCATCTATTCCAATCTTTCCTTCTAGTATTTTAATTTCAGCTGAGGCATTGTCTATCTGGGCTTTTAGATTGTCTTTTTGAATTTGAGTTACATTAATGCATTGACAGGATCTTAGAGCGAATGGCACATTTAGGTACTTTTGAATATTGAATAGTGCATCTCTTTCGTTTGCGAGTGATTCCTGTAAAATGATGATTTGAGCACTTGCTGTTATGTTGGTTGTATTGAGCTGATTATTGATATTGGTAAATTGGTCTTGAATTTTTTTGAGATCATCATCTAAACGACCTTGAATACCGTTCAATTAGTAGAAGTAAACACTTTGATCATATGGTTGAGTATTTTAGTTATGACTACTAGGCTGAATATGAAGACTAGAACTAGGTTTTAGCAATGCCAACATTACTAAAATTAGGAGCACTTTTGAAAAGGATTGTCCAGTTTTATTGTTTCCCTTGTCAGTAACAGCAACAAATCTCATTTAACTTTGAATTAAATCAAATAAAAAATTATAAATTTGTCAGTTATCATATTCAATTAGAAATAATCCACAGCTACTAGATCTCTTTGAACATCAATTATCAATTAAAAACATAAAATTGAATAAACAATGGATCAATGGTATACACTCACTGGATTAGTGCTTCGAGTAGATTTGAAAATATTAGTTGAAGGTTTATTTTTATCCTTTGGAGACCACTAAGCAATTAAGTCATATATTGGTCCAGGTCCAGTTTACTTTGGTTCACTAAACCTTTTTTACTTAGATAAGAGTTGACTCTAAACATTGATAATTAATTACTTTAGTATTGTTTTTTGAGTTCAGTAATTTATCGAATGTAACATATTTAGATTATATCGGATGGTATGTTTGAGGACAAGGCAATTTTGGCAAAGAATTAGTTCGCTTAGATTTTATGCCATCTTTATTTTTGTCTTATGAGGAGTTCACTGAAGGGTTGTGAAAGTTTGACTTATAACCAAATGGCTAAATGAATTTTTGCTTACTTTGAGAGTGTTATATGATCCAGGATCGATATTAAGGCAATCGCGTTTCACTTAATTAAATATTGAATCTTTGAATTAAGATACTTTTTCTCTAATGCGTTGATCTAAAATAGAATGCCACTCTCTAATCTTATTTGATTTATCAACATGAAGCTCATAATTTCCAACCCCAGGAATATTCTTCTTAGCTTTGACAATTTGCTAAATAAAATTTTTAGAGGGCTTTTTGGCTTAAGCTGCAAAATCTATCTTTGTGTATACTTTTTTTGAATGTTTTGCATCTTAGGGATTTATCACGTAAGCGCCAGGTCCTGGTATTTTTTTTGACGACTTTTGAAGCTCAACAAAAAAGGACTCTTTTGACTTATGTTTTGGCTGCAAAGGTTTTTAATTATGATTTCTCAAATCAACATAATATGGAGGATTGCATCTACCCATCTGGTGAGTAATTTCGTATATAGTTTTGATATCCATACAATAAAATTATGATGAGTTCTAAAGAGTACTAGTCAATTATAAATATTAAACTTTAAATTAGAAGATTGAAGAAAGTACTATCAAATATTTAATTTTCTTGGTTATGGTTGAATCATGCTCATTGCACTCGTCTTGAACATAATCTATTCGCCATTTCTTTTAGTAGGACTAAGGGCTGACACTCCACTTGGATTAATTGTTGAGCCAATGCCTTCTTGACTATCACTTACCAATCTTTTGCACTGATCTGATATATTTTATAAAACTTAATATTCTCTTTATAACTGTTTTTCTTCTTATTTCAATAAATTTCTCTCTTATAATAATTTTTATCTGCATTTTTTCATGACTTCTTTTTTCCAACAGCCTTTAGGATCCATCTAATCACAACATTTGACTTCGTTTGTCGACTCCATGGTTTTCAGAATTGAATTCCATATTTTGAGTAAATCAGCTTCAATACTTCTCATTTGCTTATGAATACTATCAGTGAATTCTCTAAGTCTTTAACTTCTTTTTTTGGCTTATTGATGCATTTTTTCTTTAAATATTAAAGCCATTTCTGCTTTGTGGATGCGTGTTTATTTTTCCATATTTTGATCATTTTTCTTTTTCCATTTTTTTTTCTCTTCATCAAAGTACTATGCCTTCGCAATATATGGATTCATTTATTCTTTTAGTTTAACCAGCTAATTTTGCTTTCTAAATCAAATCATAATTACAAAATTATTGCTAACGACAAATCTTATATTTATTTGTTTTTCTTTTACAGATTTCTCATTAAATTTTCACATTATTTTTGTTTATTATTCATCACATAATTGCGAACAGTTTAATATGTTTACTAACTGCAGTTGGCACGAACCTCTTTTAGAGCTGAATTGACCAAACTCGATTAAAATTATTAAGTAAATTTACTTTTAATGAGAGATTCGTCATCTCCATAATTATATGCGCTGCTGATATTACTAAGGCTTGAATCAATTGGGAGTATTTACATGCTTCCAAACCCTTATTTATGGCGAGAACGATGTAATTTTTCTTTAATTTCCTCCATAAGTTAATTTTGTTTTTGGATGAGTTAATGGTCACAAACGATATTTAGTTTTTCTGTTTCCAAATAATGATTTATGACACTAATTTTCACCTAATTCCAGTGCGAATCAGTGAATAAACTGTACTACCCATTCATTTGTAGGTTCTCCATTATTATATAAAATGTGATTCATCAATAAATTAAATCAAAAAGATAGATATCTGAATAAATTTGAGATAAATTTAAAAACGACTGACATAAATTTCAATATAAAGAAATAAGGAAATAGATATAACAACATATGAATGATCATTGCTCTTTGACTATTAGTTAATCTTAACTTAAGTTATTTTTATTAATTTCGCCTGGAACAGGAGAGTTAGCTGTTCTATTTCTGATTTGATTACGCTGACTTTCCAAAAACAGTTAAAACTATTTTTTTCCAACAGTTTTATTTAGGGATTGATATCGAGCATTGAGACTATTAGATATTTTTGATAATTAGCGTTTTGGTTTATTTTTTTTAAGTCTAAAGCTATTGTTGATGTGTAGTAGTCCATTGGTTAGTATTTTATTTAATTTTTTATCCAGTATCTAATTTTTACGGTTAACGACTTTGGTCTTGATTAGAACTTGTCGATTGTTTTTACTTGCAAAAAAATACTAAAGGTGTTGATCTACTAGGGCATCATAATAGATATTATTGTTACTCAAGGGTTAAATCCGAAACTACCTTCTCTTCTGCATAATAGAAAATAAAGAAATATTATATAAGCTCACATAATATCTGTCGCTCGAAAATATTCAATAAATTATCCTACACAAATATATCAATGAACAAGCGAGGATGAGTTAGTTTGGATTGTTGTCAATATTAATATAACTTACTTTATTAAATTTAATTTATTCAAATCATGCGTCCCACCAGAGCTGGATTAAAAAAGGCACTTCCATCACAAGCAGCACTTGTTGTAACCCTCTATTAACCCAGAAAAAAGGAACTAAAAAAGCTGAGATTATACATGCCAATGATGTGAACGTCGTCAACGAAGAGGAAGATGATTAAGCTCAGGTACTTTTCTCATTATTTAGAAAATCCCAGAATATGCTCGTCTTAGTCCCGCTGAGTTGAACCTAACCATAACACGCACATTAGTTGTTTCTAATCCTCAAGCTGAGCCAAACCGAATAATGTACGATTACTTGGACAGAAAAAATAAGGAAAACGACTCAGTTGATCAAATAGTGATGCATTTTAGCTTAGAAGGAGACTATATTCACACTTCTTCTAATGAATACAAGATTCAAGAAGAAATTTAATACATTCGCAAAACCAAATTTGAACAAGTTAAAAGACAAGCCGAACAGGAAGAACCTGGCTCAGGCAAAAATGTAGAAGCTATTAAGCAAGCTATGAGAAATAAGTTTGATTATAAGAGTAGATAAGTGCAAACCATATATCCATCAATCAAAGAGAGAGGAGCTGCAACTTGCCCGCCAATTACAGATAATCTGCGAGGAGAAGTCACTCAATGGGAAATTTGGGATTCTTATATTGAAGAATTTAAAAAAGAAAATAAAGATGATGAAAAAGTCAGCTAAAAGAAAGAAAAGAAACCCACTGATTCAGGAGGAAGATATTCCAATTCTTTCAAGCGATGTATGAAAATCATGGAGAGAATGATTCGTCAAAACGAGGAAGACAAAAAATATAATGACTATAAATATTATTGGCAATAAGGGGAATAGGCACAAAGCCCAGAAGGATAGCTGCTTCCTATTTGGAGGCTTAGTTATGAAAAGAAAAAGAAACATGTTACATCTATTGTGTGGAATCCAAAATACAAAGATCTTTTTGCTATTTCATTGGGAAGTTACGATTTTGCCAAACAAAAAGCTGGACAAATTCTTGTTTGGTCTCTTAAGAATGTGACTTTTCCATAATATAAATACGAAAGTTTGCCCACAGGAGTTATGTGTCTTGACTGGCATCCTTCATCTCCTGCTCTTTTAGCAGCCGGCCTTTACGATGGTACAGTTTTGGTTTATGATGTGAGAAATAAGCATAATAAACCAATATATGAATCAACTGTTCGTACTCAAAAACATACTGATCCTGTTTGGCAGATTAGATGGAATCCTGATATCAGTGAGAAATACAACTTTTACTCAATTTCATCTGATGGACGAGTAATGAATTGGAGTCTTATGAAGAATAAATTAGAGCCAGAAGAAGTCTTCAAACTCAAATTAACAGGATAAAAAGAAGAAGAAACTTCATTCATTGGTCTTGCTTGTGGTCTTTGTTTTGACTTTAACAAATTTGATAATTTTTCATTTTTGGTTGGAACAGAGGAGGGAAAAATTCACAAATGCTCATTGGCATATTCAGGACAATATCAATAAACTTATAAAGGTCATTTACTAGCTGTATATAAAGTAAGATGGAACCACTATCATCCTACTACGTTTATTTCAGCTTCTGCAGATTGGACAGTCAGAATTTGGGATTCTACTTATCCACAGGCTCAAGTTATGTTATTTGATATGGGAATGATTGTCGTTGATGCGATGTGGGCTCCTTACTCATCAACAGTGTTTGCTTGTGCCACTCTTGATAGAATCTATGTTTATGATCTTAATGTTGAAAAACATAAAAGTTTAGCAGATAAAAAACCTGTGAAAAATCCAAAACTAACAAATTTAGCATTTAATAGCAAAGATCCAATCATTCTTCTTGGAGACTCATTTGGAGGCATTACTGTGATCAAGCTATCTCCAAATTTGTTAAAAAGAGGACCTGAAATTAAGAAAAAAGAGTAAAACCAGAAAAACGTACCTCCTCCTCCAACTGAAGAGTAAATTAAAGCTTTTGAGAAGAAAAAGATGGATGATTTGATTTCCTTAGTGTCAAAATGGGACAGAGAGTGAAAATGATTATTGGCCAGGCTATATATAAAGTTAAAACAAATAAATTATCATTGTTTCTTTTTAGTAGTATACTCTTTTAAAATTTGTTAGGCCTTGCTTTTTGCCTCGCGAATCTTGTTAATATAATCAATTTTTTCTCCTTTTTAAACATTTATTTCCCCAACTTACACTTTCTAATGTTTTCCTACTGGGGAACTAGCTTTAGCTATATTACAAGTTGGTGAAGTACGAGACTCAGTTACGCTATGTTTGCTTTATATTCCAAGTTATCTCACTTATTTTTGCTAATTATTATGATTGTTCATACTCTTAATTCCTATTTTTTCAATGATATCATTAATACTTTTCATTTTAGCAGCTTTTTTCTCAATTGCTATTTGATCTTCTTCTTTACAAACTTCCTTTTTATATTTATCATTTCGATTGTAAATATCATTCAAATCCTTTTGGGATGTTGGTTCATTGCTTTGAATTTTGATATTAGTGCTAGCTGAAAGCGATTATCTTGATTGCTAGTTAGTTAAACTAGGAGAATTGATTTAGCTTCTAGTTTGTACTAGTTTTTGATGGTTATTAGCGGCTGCTAATTAATTAATATTAAGTTTGCCGCTCCTTATTCCTTACATGATTTCTCTTTAAATTTATTAAACATTTGGCTAACTGCCTCCTTCGATTTCAATTTAATGAGATGTAATGATTTTCATTTTATACTTATTAACTTTTTCAGCCTTTACTTAAAAGTCTTTATACTATGTTTTTCTATCAATTGGGATTCTCTCAGAAGAATCATTGTTGTTACTACTAATGTTGCTGTTACTTTGATTACTTTGACTTGTTTGATTAGTTGCTACATGATTTGCTCTTTGCTGAGCTCTCTCTTCCAATATCTTTTGAACTTCGTTAATTGTTTTATTTTTAGAGTACTAACTGGAATTTTTATGATATTTTGCATCTTCTTTTGGTTTGTCGCTGATAGTATTCGCTGTTTTTTTAGATTATTCCATAGACTTCTTTTCCATATTCAATTTGGCCAACTACTCTTCTAAAGAATCAAGTAAATCATTATCTTCAAAAATATACGTATTTTCTTTCGTAAATTATTACGGTTTGAATTCAGGCTAAAATGATTGATCAAAATTAATGATTCGTTCATTTTTACGTTCTTATGTCTGCATATGGTCATCATCTAATCTAAATTATTTTTATTCAAAATTTTTCTTTGAAGCTGATGCTAATCCAAAATGATCAAATTGAGAGTTATTTTTCTGTTAAGTTGAATAATTTTTATGGACTTCTTCATTTTTAATACTATTCTTTCCTTTAGATTAGTTTGATACATTTGAATTATCTATTTTGCTATTTTTGATTGAGTTTTCTTGTCCTGAGCTATTTCTGTCATCTGAATTCATGAATACTAATTTAGTTCCATTTATAACAAAGTTTGGAGTGTTCTTTTTCTCAATTACTTCTTGAATTTTGCCGAATCTTCTCTAGAGGAGTTCTTAAAATTATAAATGCAATCTCTTTTGTTCAGCTTCATAAAATTAATGCAGATACTATTGATTTATTTACGACTTAGTTTTCTTTTTGCAATCTTTGGGACGATAAGAATGATCAATTATTGATAAATATTAGGCATCGGTGTCAATGAATGCTTTAAGAAAGAAAGTTTAATCTTTTTCCTGTCTGGGAATAAAAGCAAGACTGGAAATTAATACATCAGCCTTTATCTATGCTTTGATGAGTGCGTCTACAATCCCATCAATATTCCATTTAAAATTACTGGCGATAGTTCTATACTTTTATCTACTAAGACCCGCTTCTAAGTTTTTCTTGAGGTCATCTATGTAAATTTCGAAGGAGATTTAGTGATATTAGTATAGGATATGCAAATTGTTCTCTTCTTTGAGCATTTTAGTTAGTTTAATGAGATGAGAGTTGCTGATTTATCGATAAATTTTCACTTTCTGCCGCAGCTGGGATATTTCTTCTTCAGTTAAATTTTCTTTAAGAATCTCCATGAAGGTATTTTAAGCCTCTTTCTTGAGTCCAAAGGGATAGTGACCGTGATAGCGATGGATTACTTCAACCATTTCAGATTCTTAATGCCAATTATATTAAGTCAGAAAATAATATAAAACTTCGCATGTTAACAATGATTTATCCTAAAAGAAAAAAATAAAGAATAAACACCCGATATTGAGTTCTATTATAATCGATTCTTCAAGCATTATACAGACAGCTTTTCTAATAAAATGTAAGCCAACTAACATTTTAATCCCAATATAAAGCTATTTCATTTGATACGATAAATCTGAAATTCATGGAGAAATAATCAAGCGACAATTTGCATTCTTAATATGTAGTTTACTCATTTATAGCTAGAAGGTAACAGTTAGCGTGACAGAACCACAAACAGATCCAGTCAAAGGATTTACTACCTATCTTGTATCTGGCACAGATGCAATTGGTACCTTTGAAATCAAAAGAAGATATAATGACTTCTTTTATTTGCGAGAAGCACTCGTTAAAAAATGGCCAGCCATATATATACCTCCTATTCCAGAAAAATTGCTTAAAGTATATATCAATGCATCTAGGGAAGCAAAGATGCCGAAAATATAGAAATTAGAAAGAAATATTTTGATTTCTTTCTCAAAAGACTAGGGAAAATTAAGCACTTGTTTTAAAGTCCAATTACTCAATAATTTTTAAGAAATAAAGCCATTGAAATGGAAAAGGTATCAAATTATCAAATTTAGTTTTTCATTACTTTGCCAAATCCAAGATTTAGCGAGTTAGTGGTCTAGTACAAGAAGACTTATGAATAAATAAATTTTTAAAATGCTAATATGGGAGAAATAAGAAATAGTATATCCAATTTTAGTGGATTTTTGAAAAAGGCAGAAAAAGAGCTCTAAAGTTTGAGAGTGCAAGTAGAAAATATTGTAGAGGCGCGAGCAGGATTTACACAACATCTTAGTAGCATTATTTTTATTCAGACACATGCAATGTAACCATGCTTCCATAATATTAAAAAAACGTGTATCTTTAATATCTTCCATAAGATGAAAAACAGGATCCGAAGCTTATTTTTGTTAATAACCAACAAGTTCAAGACAACATAAAGTTATTTAAAGAAGTGTCGGCTGTAAATTCATTTGTATCTACTCTTGATTTGATCACATACTAAATTTTAGAAGTTAAAGCTATGGAGGAAGCTTACAAATTGAGATAAAAATGCGAAAATGATCAAAAGAACAAAGAAGAATAATTACTTAAAAATTAGGCTGAATTGGCTAAACTTATGAGCGGAAAGACTACTTTGAAATCTATATTTTCACGAGGTTCTAAAAATTAACAAATATAAAAGATATAAAAGGACATACCTTAAATAAAAAGATAGATCCAAGCCTTATAATAATTTAACAAAATTTTGATTGTTATCTTCGGATCAAATGAGTTACCAAAATTCAAAAGAGAAAAGCAACTTCAATATTATAAGATGATGTATGAAGTTTCTGAGAATGAATTGAAGTATCTATCAACATATGGCTAGTTTATGAGAAGTATTATGTTGGGGCTCACTAAATGATTGATATGTGATATGTGGCTTAGTATTCAAAAATTAATTATTAACATCACTGCTCATCTTTGGATTGACTTTATAAAATTTAGTAGTTTAGGACTTCACGATTAGATATTCTTATTTTTTTGTTCTAAGATCTAGCTCTAGGTCTCCAGAGAATGCTTTACTGCATTTATTTACGAGATTATAGAGTGGTTTCGTATTACTTGGGCTATAGCGAATGATAGTTTTATTAGAAAACTTATGATCTGGCTGTTTGATTGAATTAATCAATACTAGCGAATATATCTATTCTGGCTGAGTTGACTTAAGGAATATGAGATTTGAACTTATTTTTCGAAGATTAAAGATTGAATTTTGCTCTTGTCAATTCATCAACTCTTCTTCTTCGAGAGGCACTGACAGCCAAAGAATCTTCACTTATGGCTATTCCATAACTAAGATTGACGAAGGGAATGGAAGAAATTTGTCGTAATCCATTATTGGTAAATTATTAATTGGTCATTTTGATTTTGTTTTCTAAATCATAAAATCAGTACTTGATTTTGAAGTTGAGAATGTTTTCTTTTTTATATTGTTGACTCCTGATACATAACTATTTGTATTTTTTGTTATTTTTTAGTCCTAGGGATTAAATTAAAGGTGCACAACATGAGCGCTCTGTCTTTTGATAGGTTTACCATTTAATTTAATTTCTCCATTCAAACTCTCAAAATTGGTTAGGAGAGTTTCTATAGCACCTTTACCTTTCATTTTTTTCTTCAAACTCTAAAATTGTTCCCTAGCCTTCATCTACTTTCTACGAATCTAGATTATTTGATATTTACTATTGCCTCAAATCGTGCTTTTTCAGATTATTTGACAGCTTACTATTCTAGCTTATCTTTTTTGTATCTCCTCAATCTATTAGTTGTCTCCATCTCTTCTTTAATATAGAGAGGTATTTCCTCGATCTTAACAAATTTTTATTTTTGAGTCTCTGCAGATACTAATGGTCTTCTCTTTCTTGTATGACATGTTGCAGCTCTTTTTTATTCAACTAGCTATAGCTGTTCATCACATGCTTAAGCATGTCCGTCTTTATTATGTGATCTTCCGTTTTGCATTGTTGAAGGCCTCTAATTTCTCACAAAAACTGGAGAATTACTAAAATGTTAATTCTTATTTAATCGAATTTCTTCATTTTCTAGTTTTTATCCTTAAACAACAGAAGATCTTTGGCTGTAAATTCCAGTCCCATACTTAGTACTCCTTTCTCCAAGAGTATTTTTAGGGCTAAGTGTAGAATAATCATCGTATTGTTTTTTTAGTATAAGTCTTTTAGGAGCTAATGAGTCAACTGGAATATTGCATATAATCTTTGTAGCTACATTTTCGATTTGTGCAGGCTGAGAATATTAAATGGAGTTCAAATTTAGGTTGAGGTAGAGCGTTTTGTTATTTTGTTAATCTGTATGAATAGGTAATTTTTTGTTCAGATACCTATCGTACAGTACTTAAGCTCCTCTTCCAAGTAAAGTTTCGATTGAGTTACTTACAGAAATTGTGGCGTAATTTTTATTCATTGAGGAATATAGTTTGGTAAATATATTTGATATTTTATTACAAAGTTATGCCTCAAAGGGTCGGCCACAACAATACAATTCTAAAAAAAAGATAAATTATTGTAAGAACATTTCAATAACTTTCGCTTTCATTTAAGTTATTCACATACAAATTACAATCAAATTTTAAAAATTGATTCAATATTGGAAGAACTCAAACAAATGACTATTCAGTTTCAATTCGAATAGTTTTTTGAATTCTAATCAATATTGAAAAAATAAAAAATAAGTTAGTGAGTAGGAAGATAGAAAGAATAGAAGAGATAACTAGAATTGAGTTAGAATATATTTATAGATAGAATTGAAGAAGGTTTTTTGCTCAAAAGAAATTGGTTGAACTGACAATTTCGATTCCTTTGTAACCCAAACCGTCAAAATTTTTCAAAATGTTGTTCACATCATAACAATTTATTTTTTGCACAAGATGACTGGGAGAGAGAGAAGAGCTAACAATTGTAGAGTGCTAAAACTTTTAGTCAGAATCCAAGGAGATATGTTTGTAACCACAACGTAACATGGTTTTTTAATTTTCATGAAAAATGCTTGTTTCTTCGGTGGGAATGTTGAGGTTGTAGTCAAAACTGTCGGACTTGTACTGTCGGATGAGAGTCTTCGCAGTAGAATAGTTGATGTTGAAGATGGTGGAAGACTGCATCATGAAAAAAGTACATCTCTAATTGAAAAACCTTCCTGAATTACCTTCTTCAAGAATTTGATTTTAGTCTTGATCGGGATCTTGGCGTACTTCGATCTGTTTCCCACACTTCTGCGTTTGCGTTGATACATTGACGATTAATTAATATAATATCATTTTAATTCATTTACCCAATTAAAGCATTCCCAAATTCAGCAAGTCAACAACATTTACTATTCCTATACAGCATCTTTTTATGACTTAATTGGCTTTGAAAAACTGTCTGGTAGGGCAAAAAATGACGAAATAAAATGAAATTTGCTCAATTTAATTAAAAAGTAATGATGCAAATGCTGATTGAGGTTTTCTAATATAAACAGGTGATAATATAAATAAAGGGTAATAAAAAGAGTTAATTTAAATGAAAGTATAATATCTAACTGTATGTTTGGGAGTTGGCGACCGGAACTATGAAGTTGGTGTTATTTTTTGAATTGAAACAGTTGATATTTAAAAGATAAAGTTAACTAAATAAAAATTAAAACTTAATGATAATTTAAATATAGCAAATAAGTATTATGCAGAAACTAAAAATAATCTAAGTCAGTTTATTCAATTAGTTGCATATTTTCTAACAATAAACATTTGAATCTATTTTGCCCATTGATTAATTGTGATTATAGCTTCTTTGTTTCTTACTTCATGAAAAATAATTGATTCGATATTAGTTCTGAATAAAACACCCCAAAAAATGTAATGCTAGTGAGGATTTAGATAATTTATTGGACAATATATAGTTAAGTAACGGTAGACTCAATATATTGACAAAAGGTTGAGTTTTCTGTGCTGGATACAAAATTATATATTTGTACTGGAATGATAGTTATAAAAGTTCGAAGGGGTATATCGTTTCAGGGATATGTTATTATTGGATGGGAGAATGAGTCGTTGTGAGAAGATGATAGGGTTGTAGGATTGAGAGGTAAGCTGAAATTCTTTGATTTTTAATGTTTAGAGGGCTATAATGATAAATATTGTTTGATTAATGCAAGCAGAGTAAGCTTCAATTGACGGTAATCCTCTGTTTCGCTACCTGCATATTCATTGCTTCATCCATATGTATCGTGTTCTCAACAAATTCAATCCAAGTACCTCTTTCATCATTAAGGCGATTACTTCGGTAAGCCCCGATTTAAACTTTTCCGACGCATAGAACGTCTATATCACTCGAAATAAAATCATCAACTCTTCTACAATCTCATCTTCACCTACCTCAGCTAAATAGTAACTGGAGTCATCATCACCATTATTTATGCCTCACTTAATTTACTCGTCCCCGAACTCATTCGACAGTTTATGCACTTCATGAGAGAAAAACATCTTTAAAAGAAAGAGTATGGAGATTTCATTTAAAAATTCATAGTCATACAGTTTCTAAGGATATTCTTTTCAGAACATTCTAAAAGATTGTTTCATGAACTAGCTATCAAAATCTAAAGCACACTGGCTCGTAAACTTGTCTCTAAATCCCTGAGAATGGCCAAGGAGTGCAGAGATCGCATCCCATAATCATAAATAATTCAGCTATAAAACGTAGACCTAAAACTGATATTCACACTTTTCAGAAATATGAATATCGTATTTTAAGCTCCTTTTACAATCATTGTGGCATTAATAGTTCTCTTCAACTAAAGTTCTCATTATGGTTTTATCGGAGTTTATTGGTTTATGATAGCCTTTTTGTTGCAACGAGAGCTAGATGGAAGAATGATGCACTGCAATCAAACTAAACTTGATTTAATAGAAAAGCGTTCGAACATCAACTACGATCTCTTTGATAAAATAAAGTAGGCAAAGCTGATTGGTTGGGAGGATATCGTTATTTAAAAAAATAACAATTTATTCATCGAATAAAATCATGACCACTCTCTTTTTTATGGTTATGCCACACTATATGATATTACTCTACTCATGCTCCCAATTTTTGTTGTTTTTACTATCACTCTTTATGACGCCAATGAAGAAGATCCTATTACAGTCTAACAGGTATATCTTATGCTTTCTCTTCTTGGTGTTTGCTATAATCCTATGAAATCAATCAGAGTTATCTCAATCAATCTTCATGATGGACTTCACAGTCTCAAAAGACTTTCAAGATACTTCCACTTTCCTTAAGAAACAAAGTCATCACTTATCGATACCAGCCAAGGATATGTCGGATAAATATCTATTCAGCAAGGTACTGTGGCAACATATCCTCACTCTAGCTATGATTTTGATATTCGAGTTGATGTGGCTATAAATATTCAGCCTGGAGAACGATTGACTATTCTTGGTAAAAAGAAAGCTGGTTCCAGTTCATTTTTATAAATGTTGGTGGGCAATATGAAGAGAATTAAAGGAAAAATATACATAAATGGACAGATATCTTACTTATCTTAGAAATTATTTTTCTTGAAAGACACTGTTAGATAGAACATTCGTTTTTTGAATAACACGATTTCCAATTCTGAAATATAAGATATTTACAATGAATTAGGACTCAATATGGATTTTCGATTTGATGATGATCTGCAAACAATGATGGATGATACCAATAAATTTTCAAAAATGGTTCTGAAAAAAATAGCCTTAGCAAGAGCTTTATGCGCAAATGCTGACATTTACATTTTGGATAGTCCTTATACAGATCTTGATTATGAAATTGTTCAGGTTGTTGAAAAACGATTGAGGTAATTATAAGAAAAAGGAAAAACAGTTGTAATATCATTTAAATATCTATAACTCATAAAATAAACGGATCATTTAATCATTCTTGAAAGAGGAGAAGTAGATGAATATGGTCGTTTTTCAGAGTTGCTACCTTGTACATAGTCTAGAATTTTGTTTTTCCTGAAATCCAATGAAGATAGAAAATAAATTATGGAGCCTGAAACAGGAAGAATTTAAATGAGATTCCATTAAAGAGTAAAAAGTGCGATTAACTTCTAACTTAAATCAGCAGTTCCGTCTTTCAAAAAGGCTAAGATGAAATTAGCAAACCTTCCGTTGGCTAAGTTTGGGCTCAAATTAAAGTAATAACAAAGAAAATAGAAAGTCCCAGTTAGTTAAAATTTTGAACATTTAGTAATGAAATTTTTGACTTCTGTTTCTTTTAAATAGAGTATCTTCATATGTACCAATGAAATAATAAAGTTATAATCATTTTAGCTGCAGAAGTTTTACACATTTTCATCCACTTCTACATCGGTCACCTATAAGAATAATTCGGAAACGCAGACTACACTAAATTCAAAAACATGATGATAGCTGAAGTTATTCTAACTTTCTGTCTTGCTGGATTGATCTATCTCTAAGGCTAGTTCAGTACAATTTTAGCAATTATAATTGGTAACAAACTCTATTAAGAAAGTTTTTATGAGTTAGCACATAAAAGACTTTCCTGGTATTCCAACTAATACAGTGTAAAAATGGCAGATAGATATAATCACGTACTGAGTTTGTTATTTAGGATTACTAATAAATATTTATAGCATGTCATAGCATATTTGGCATTTATAAAAATCTAGTTATTTTGATTGCCACAATTGAGTTCATTTCAACCAATAGATCTAAACTTATTGCCATCTTCATTGTACTCGCATCAATCTATTATTCGATATTCTACCTCTTTCGCAAAATTTAACGGAGAATTGTTAAATATTACTATGATTATAAATATAGCTATGTTCGAGCCCTAGAAGAAAGTATCCAGGGTGCATAGTTATTTAATATTTGTGGACTCAAAACACAAGTCATTGAAAGAGCAGAATAAAAATATCAAAATTTGGCTTCATATAAGTTAGCAGAATCTTACACTGCTTATGGATTGTCATTAATTTGCGATATATTATCTATCACATTGCTTGCAATTGGTATTGAATATGGAATATAAATGAAGATACATCACAGAGAGCAGCGTATTTCTATTGTCGCTACATCGATCTTTCTACTTATGAATATCTCTGAAGTTTTAAAAACAATTATCAGAGAAATGCTCAGTTTTGAAACATTCTTCTCTATAAATTTAGTAATTATGAAATTATGAAGATTCCTTTCATGGATATCGGTGACAAACCAGTTCAATCTGAAGATGATGAAGAAATCCCTCCTCTCAAACCTTCGGCAGATTTTAAAGGCTACAAACTTTAATTCAATAACCTTCTCCTCTAAGAAGCTGGTTAAAATTTGCAAAAGAATCATATATTTAGCTTGACCATAGAAGAAGGAGAAATTGTTCTTCTTTATGAGAAAGATAGTAGATTTAGAGATTTGATTTTGTTCGCGCTGACAAAAAATTTACCTATGTTCAATGAACCATAATTTTTCAAGTCCAAAGCTTCAACCATACGTTTGGGAGGAGTCAATATAAGAGATGCAAGACGTCGATGTATTTATAGTTTTATGTAGAATGGCATTCGATGATAGGAGTAATCACTAGTTAAAACTTTTATTTCAATGGCACTATTCGCTAGAATATAAATTGGAGAGAGTAAGTTTATGATGAAGATGAAGCTAGAAGATATGCTTACATGCTTAGATTCGATAAAGATTTTCCTAGAATCAGTTAGGATATACTCTCATCAAAGCTAAATATCGAGAGTAAAAAAATTAATAACACTCTCATTAAAAAAATTGCATTACTACGTATTTTGGTTAAAAAACCAAAAGTTATTATTATTAAAGATACTGATGAAATTATTTAATCTCTTTCCATAACATAGTTGCTCAAAGAGGAAATTCCAAATTGCACTATCATCAAAATTAGCAATCTTTTATAAACTTCATTTGATGTAACCAGAATTGTGGCCATGGACTGTATGGAAATTTTGCAAGATGGCGACCCCAACGATATTAAAACCAACTCAAAAAGCAAACTAGCAGAGGAACTTCGGGATGTGAATATAAACAGCTATAAATTCATGAAAAATCTTATGATTGGGGGTAAAAATAGGGCAGGACCATTAGTTTTCAAGTGAACATGATTTGTAAAGTTATTTATTAGTTGCATCAGTAAAATGGGTAATTTCATTATCAGGAAAAGCTCAGTTTCTGGCTGTTTTGGGACGCTACATCGGCTTGGAATCAATTTTACTTCCATAATGACCAAAATCACTAGGTTTTTGATATTCACCTGGGCCTGGAGTATCTTTGTTACCAGCTAAAACAAGTTCTCTTTTTTGATTGAGAATAGATCTTCTCCCTGAGCTTTTCATATTTGATAATAGATATATTCCGTCAGGTTCGATTGTGTTTTGAATTGAGTAATCACTAGGTCCAGGAGTATTTTTTTCTAATTTAATCAAAGCTTACATTTTGAAAATCTATTAGTTTTAATGAAAGAATTAGAATTCTGAGTTTTATTTTTAGAGTTATAAAAGTTTCTACCACTTCCAATCAGATCTATTGTTTCATATTTGCCTGGCCCAGGAAATTATTTCAGTTGTTTGGCTTATTCGTTATTAGGTATGAAATCTAAATAAGGGATATGTTACAATTTTTTGGGTAAGCAGTTTTAGGGCGCATAGAATATGACCTAGAAGATTTAATGAGACTTTCATTTAATTCATAGGGGGATGGAGTTTTTTATTGTTGCTTGAGATAATTTGAGTAGAGAAGCTGATCACGATTATATCCAAAAGAAAAACCTCTCTACTTCTTGAGTGAAAAATCAGTCTTTGCCTCATATTTTCCTGGTGATGGATTGGTCAGGTTAACTCCATCAAAGACCTTTGATCGATTGCCATATCCTATTCCTGATTTTCTTCTGCTTGCTCCAGAAGGTAGATCATAACTGATGGTGTTAGTGTAGCCTCTTTTGTCTTTAAATCTTGGAGATTTTGAAAAAGACCATTGTGTTTTAGCAGAAGAAGTATTGGCTTGATGATTGAAGATTTGTTGAGTGGTCTCCAGCTTTCCTGTGATATTCATTAGTTTTATTTATTAATAATATCGAATAATTATAACTAATTGCCAAAATCAACAGAAAAAATTAATTCATAAATGAATGAGATACTGCTAATATTAAAGATTTTCTTTTTGTTATTTATTGAACTATTGATCATTATAACATATCATGACAAGCAAAGTCACAAGATTTATTCAGACTCATCTGGCCAAAGAAATACAGGCAATGAAAGATGCTGGAACTTACAAAGGCGAAAGAATCATCACTTCTCCTCAACTCTCTGAAATTCAATCCAACGGGAAAACTGTCTTGAACTTTTGTGCCAACAACTATCTTGGCCTTGCAAACAATGCAAGATTGATTGAAGCTGCTAAAAAAACCTTGGATACACATGGTTTCGGTATGAGTTCAGTTCGTTTCATTTGTGGAACTCAAGATATTCATAAACAATTAGAGAAAACTATCTCCAACTATTACAATGTAGATTATTGCATTCTCTTCCCTAGTGGATTCGATGCAAATGCTGGATTTTTTGAAGCTATTTTTGGACCCTAAGACGCTGTAATAAGTGATGCTCTTAACCATGCTTCAATTATCGATGGTATTAGACTATGTAAGGCTCAAAAATATCGCTTTAAACATTTAGATATGTCTGATCTATAAGAGCAACTAAAATCAACAACATCAGCAAGAATGAGAGTTATTGTGACTGATGGAGTATTCTCAATGGACGGAGATATTGCTCCTCTTGATAAAATATATCAACTCGCTCAAAAATATGATGCTTACATTTATGTTGATGAGTGCCATGCTGCAGGATTTATTGGAAAAACAGGAAAGGGAACTCCATAATTATTTGGACTTCATGGAAAAATTGATTTTATTAGTTCAACATTGGGCAAGTCAATGGGTGGAGCTTCAGGAGGTTTCATTGCTTCATCCAAATAAGTTGTTGATATTCTTAGAAACAGAGCTAGAACATATCTTTTCTCAAATTCTATTGCTCCATCCATTGTTGGTGCATCACTTGAAGCATATAAACTGCTTGAATAAAGTTCTAATCTTATTGAAAAGTTAAACAAAAACACCCATATTTTCAGAACAACAATGAAAGCTGCTGGATTCAGAATTTTAGGACATGATCTATGCCCCATTGCCCCTGTTTGGCTGGGAGACGCTAAAATAGCAACTGAACTATCAAATAGGATGCTTCTTTAAAACATTTTTGTGATCGGGTTTAGTTTCCCAGTCGTACCGAAAGGATAGGCTAGAATTAGAGTGCAACTTAGTGCTGGACATTCTGAAGAACAAGTTGTTAGATGTGTATAGGCCTTCAAACGTTCTGGCAAGGAGCTTAAAATAATCTGATTTTCAAGAAATCAACTTATTTAGTTTAAAACAGTATATAGAATAATTTTAAGCGAAAATTAAATATTTATTCAATCATTTTTATTTTACATCTTTTCAATACTTTCTTTCGTAAGATTCAAACTAAACTTTGATATTTTGAATTAAAAATCATGACTAATGCGTTGATGTTTATGCTTTTTTTAATAATCCATTTACAAATTTTTTAATTTATTCTCTATTCTCAATAAATTTTATTTATAATACACACTCTGCAATCTTATTAAGTAAAGCCTACTTTGCTTTTCGCCAATACAAGAATCCTCTTTGATGCTCAAATGCTAAAATTATGGTCTTTGTTCAATTAGCTCGTAGACCATAGGAGGTTCTATAAAACTTAATTCGAAAGAAAAATTAGAGTAAATTTCAATACTAATCTTTTTCTTTATGACTAGATTGAGAAAAAAGCCGAAAAAAAGTTTGATAAATTGTCCTTGAATAATTAATCTTTATCTTTAATGCTAGCTTTTTTTAAGCTCATGATAATTAATACCTTCTGTTTTGAGCCAAGCCCCAAACTCATAGTTTTGAGTTGAAATAAAGATTGTAGGATTTTAAAAAGTATCTTCCAAAAAGTAGTATACAATGCCACCATTTTGTAAGTAAATTGTAAATTTATGAGTATCTTTTGATAAAGCTTTTTTGAACAAGGAAGTGAGTGCCAAAACAAAGTCCACTTTCTCCTTGCTCTCTTTACGACTAAATTCAGCTGTATCCATCATTGAGGGTAATTTTCTTTGATAGTAATATTTTTAATTGCCTTCAAATATTTTGCTTGGATGTATTGAAAGAGGAGTGATGATAGAAAGTTCTTCGATAATTTAATACTCCAGCTCATCTATTTTTTATTGTGCGTCGTGGCTGCGATTCATGTGCTTCTTGGTTGAGGTTTGTCTTTTGAGAAGTGGCGTGTTTGAGTGAGAGAAAAGACTATTGCTGTCTTCTTGCAGATTATCTGTGTGCATGTGGAGGGTTATTAATCTAATGTCAAATTAAATGCCTAAAACGGTGGACTTGAGAAAGGCGCAATCCCAAATATAAATTATAAACTCAACAAATTCAAAACTTTATTATGTTACAAACACAGTCAATTTCAATTAACTAGAATAGACACTATTTGGTTACGATCATTTCACTTTGATTTAACATTCTTTGTGTCTTCTTATGGAACTTAAGCCTCAATCTATATTTTTTGCTATTTTTGATTGGGCTAGATTACACTGGTTTATTTTTAAACCTAACCAACAGTTGCAACCTTTTAAGACATAGAATCGATATCTGCATTTAATGAATGATTACAATTTTTGGCTTGTTCTACTATTTGTTCAAGACTATTCAATCTCTTGCTGATGAGTAATATATTTTTCTTGGATGTCATAAGCTTGCTTCCAATCATAGTTTTTATCATTTCTATTTCGCATTTACTATAGCACCTATAGTGTAAGAATATTCTCAATTATCTACATTAATGAATCGGTACCCTCCTTTCGAATACTGCATTTTAAACACATCTCCTTTCTATGGAGTTACTCCTTTCTGATTCCACATAAGTTCCTATATTTTAATATAATTACCAGTGCTTCTTTTTCATCGGTATAATAATTGGAGCAATATCCTTTGTTTATGAATTTACTTTGATTTTTTTTTAGAGTAGAAAAATGAGAATTTGGATATATGTTGGGATAATTGGTAGCTAGATATTAATGAACTATCCCACAGTTGAATTACTACGCAGATGATAGTAATATCTTTTGCTACTACATTATCTTTTTGGCCAATTAATTTCTAACCTAGTCATTTAACTTATTTTCAATTAGCAAAAATATTTAAATATAACTAATTGTCGACTATTTAATCATCTCAATCACTAATAATAATTATTTTTGACTTAGTTAATAGTCACATTTCAGCATAGTTGTTAAAATGTGGATCTTAGTGGGAGTAAACATATTTTTATTGCTCAATTTTGACATTATATGAGTTTGATAACTTTAATCTTTAACTCCAAGTAAACTAATCTCGTACAAAAGCGAGCAATGATACTATAAAGTGAAAATGGGAAACCTGCTAAAGTGAAATTTTAGTATTTAAGTGAACCAATTGTTGAAATATCCCCCCTTCTCAAAAAGCGGAGAAAAAGTAATATTGTTAGCATATGTAGTGACATTTTGAAGAATCGGGATCAAATCAATATTTAGGTAGTTCTTAGATTTTCTCTGCATTAAGGCATACACATAAAATTAGCACGATTATATATTTTTGGGCAATTAATAGAGTTGTAAAATATTGATGTATGTTGCAAAGTCATAGTGCCTGATTTAGTCCTTCATTTTGTTGTAGTCTTCTTTGCTGTAGTTAGACTCTGCATCCATAAATTGAGCGAGGCTGTTGGGCATTCTAGTCGTGTTTGTTCTTTGTTCCTGTGGAATTTCCCATAATTTAATGATATTTTTAGCTTGACATTATTCCATATCAACATCGGGTTTTATATTGTAAACGAAGCTTTTATAATTTTTCCTGTCGATGTTGCCAAATAAAATATTAACTTTAATGATTTAAGCCATGGTTTAGAATTTGGGTTTGAATTTGCCTATAATTGTCAATAATTGTTTAATGAATAAGTTATATTAATTGGTATTGCAAAAGTGCCCTGATGTTCTGGTCAAAATAACATTGATGAAGTTGTTAAATTTGAGAGATAAAGGTAGACTGGATTGTATTCTATCATAGCATTTTAACATTGTGAACAATATCTGCCAAAAACGATAGTACTAAGTACTTTGATATTCATAAGATTAATTTTAGCGAATTAGTTTACTTATCAATCCTATGTAATCAATCAACAGAGAAAGGGAAATAAAACTAGAGTATTTTATCTCAGTTTTCAGCTGAGATGCATTAACCAAGTAGTGATTTATTGCGAACAATACTCCATTTGAAATTATTCGAGTTGAGTTACTAGCTGACAGCTACAGTTCGAGAATTTAATAAATAAATTAATCTTTCATGTTTTAGATAATTAAATTCTTTACTTGCTAGAAGGATTGACTAGGGGCGTATTTAATATATAAAAAATTATAGTTGCGTCTGATTTGATAGCTATTCATTTTTAATTTTTAAGGCTTCATTTCTATTAATTTAAATAAATTCAGCTATTTATAAGCTGTTTGGATCAAATTCTGGGGCATTTTCAAAAAATTACTAAGTATAGAGTGCGATTGACTTCCAATCTCATTTTTTAAGACTTCCTTAAATTTATTTTTTATTTATTACAGCGCAGCCTATCGATTATGAATTTTACTTTGAATTATTACTGCAAGCAGAAGATATAATTATGCCTGTTCAAATTAAAAATTTCCATTATTGTATTTCATGTTGTTTAATACATACATTACAATTATCTTTGATTTCAGCTAGAAACCCTGTCTTGAAATCTCATAAAGTAATCTGGGAACATTGTAAGTTATTTTGAGACTGTCGACGAAAATACCCAATATTTCGGCATGTTTCTCAAAAAAATTATTGCTAATTAGCAAAGCAAAGACATATTGCTTGGCATCATCATTTTAAGATTAATCTTCTTCTTCTAAATATCGTTTGATGAATTAGAATATTTTTATTTTTTATATTTAATTCAGCTTATTGATGGTATAATATTTTGAGTACTCGACGAATAATTGAATTAACTGCCCTCTGTAAATAACAGAATTAACTTTGAGGTTTCCTTTTGAGTCGAAATTTTCAATCACTTGAGAAAAAATTATTTAAATGATTCTAAGCATTGCTTTATCTTTGAAGATAAAATCACTTTTGATAATTTTATAAAGATGGTTGTCCCATACAGATATTTCCTTCAATTATAAGTCTTTAACAAATTTTTATTTTAATATTTTTTCATTGTTATCGATAAATCCAAATTTGGTTATAAGATCCAGATTTGCCAGCTCTCTTATTAACCTGACCTTATCTTTTTTTTACAAAGTCTAGTATATCTCAACCAAGTGAATCAAAATTAATTTAATCAACTTCCTTTCATCTATCAATAACACAGGCCTTTTAGAGATACCGTTGAGAAGATTCAATAGAACTTCAACTTCAATGGGCTGTTTTTTTGGAAAAACCTAATTAAAAAAATAGTGAGGAATTACTTTTTGAATATCAATTTGAATAGATGAAAATTAAGAGAAAAAACTGTAATAACTGCTGAGCTAAAGGAGAGTAAAGTTTGGCAGCCCCTTCTTTGCGATGTAATCTATCCAAGCATTATATAATATCTTTTCATATTTTAAGTCAAACTTGCAAACTTTGTCATTGCATATTTTGAGATAAAACTAACCGACTAGCTTAAGTCCTAAGTAGGTCAAGATATACCAGCAGGATCGAGCGATGAGGCATTGCTTTCCAATTATAATTTTGGTAAAATCTAGCGCAGCATACTGAAATCATTTGTTAAATATTTACCTTTATTAAAACTAATTTGCTTCATAAGCTGCTTGAGAAGTTTTATCAATTCAGCTATTTAACTTTTTTTACTTTGAATGATCTCATTGCATTCCTGATACAAAGATTTAATTTTATTATCTTGATTGAATCCTCCTCTATTCATTCTTTCTCCTCTTTCTTTAGCTCCATAATTGTTTTACTCAGTCCCAGTTTCTTTCCTGTTTGTAGTTATTTTGGTAGGTTTGACAAAGTTGTAAAGAGTTAAGTTTGTCATAGAACCATTTCCTTAGTGGAAGAACTGCACTCTTCTAAAAGTTTCATGTATGATTCTTCTCAACATTTCTAATTTGTATTATAAAGATTTTCCTGTTGTATTGTAACAGCAATAAAGAGTAGATGAAGTCTAGAGAATGACAGAATCTGAAATTAATAAATTTAGTGGGGTTAGAAAGTTGCTAGCTTGGTAGATAGTATTCTAATGAACGATATAATTAATCACTCTTCAATGAACGACATCCAGATCAGCCGCGAATAGTCTTAAAAAGACCATTATGAATGCTCCAGAAACTGCCTCCACTCCAACTCGGCCCATTCCATCATATCGCCCATTCCTATGTATCATCGCTCTACGGTCAAGAATGAGTGTGTTTCGGACCAAGAAGAAAACGTGAGGGACACATCTACTCTCAATATGACTTGCTAAAATACAATTAGCTTCCAACAAATATCAAATTTCTACAAATGGCAAGAAGTTACTAACAACCAGTTCAAAAAAAGGATTTCACCCGTCGCAAACGATTCATAAGAGGCACAACCGAGACGAGGTTCTCGCAAATTACTTAATAAATCACAGAATCTAAAGAATATCTCTAAGCATATTAGATGTTTAGTCCAACGCAACCAGCATCTCACCATCAAGTATCTCTCCTACATCCTTTACGAAATTATCGGATAGACTAGTTTAGGGAAGTAGATCACTGAGCTAGATCATCACATCATTTCTAATTAGCTCATTAATTTACTAATCAAAAAGCATCAACATGAGGAACTCATCGACCAATAGTTAAAGTCAGTCATCAAAAATGTGAGGCGGCGACTTTATGATGCTCTCAACGTACTCATTGCAACTGATATTATCGAAAAAGGATCAAAGGGACTACTGAGGATGTCTATGACCAAAAGCAATGATAACAATAATATGAAACAAGAAGAAGAAGCCTGTTAAACTAATGATTTAAAAATAAGCCAGCAATTAGCTGTCGTTCAACTAGAGAGGGAAATATAGGAGATAAAGAAGAAACAATAAAATAAACAAATAGAGCTCGAGGAATCAATAAGAAAATATATGCTGATGAAGCAACTTGTAAGTAGAAATTCCCAAAATTAAAGAATAAATAGATACATAGCTGAGAGTAATAAAATTAAGCTGCCTTTACTTTTGATAGAGACTGAACCAAAAATGCTCCTGTAATGGGGAGATAGTGAGATAACTGTGGAAAGCGATAAATAGATTATAATAATGAATGATATAGACTGTATGAAATGCTTATTTGAAGTGAAGATTTAAGACATTAATGCTTTCGCCTTGAACTTATAAGTTAATCGGCAAATAAATTCAAATTATATTCAGGAAGAAGATCATTGATTCATGCTATCTATTCCTATTAATACACTTATCCATAACAGCCAAGCAATATTATCCATGTAAATTTGACAACCATCAAAAGCATTAAACCATTGACAATGTTTTGAATGACTTTAAATAATTTATAATTACATATAGTTGATTATGAAAAGCTATCTTGATACACTTCGCAATCTTCAGCAAGATGCCACCAACGATAACCTCATCAATAAAACTTCCTCCTTCTGTTCCTACGAGGACTATCTTCACCAAAATAAAATAAGAAAAGTTCAAACATTTGATTATAGATATTAATCTCCAAATGTAGCCACAGTATTAGTGGATAAGCCAGTACAAGATCGAAACTATGAAAGTAAATAGTGATTAAATTAGCTAAATCATAAATAAAATACTATCCTCAGGAAAGAAAAGTCATTGAGTATGAGGACAGAGAGATAAGAGAAAGAGTTCCAAAGACAAAAATAATAACTGAATATGTTGAGAAAAAAGAAGTAGAAATTGTACCCAAAGAAGTCATTGTTACGGACTATTTTGCTGTGGAACATTTGACCAAGTACGTGAAAGATGTAGTTTCTGAAGTTAAAAAATAAATGGTTACTGTACCAAAAATCATAAAAAAAGAAGAAGTTTATCCAGTTTAAAGGTATTTATATTTATATTCAGACAAATTGTTTACTATCCAGCACACAGAATTGACGTAGAACAGGCTAAAATAGATGCTAAGCAATATTTATAAAAACAGGGAGTTGTGGTAAGACCTGATGCAGAGTATCGAACTATGAATCCATAAAATAAACTATAATCGAAGTTATCCACAAAAGTTACCTTTATGGAAGAACCAAAAATCATTCTTATTCCAGAAATATAATCAAGATTTCGATCAAATATAAAAGAACCTTAATATACAAACTACATTCACTTACCTAGAAGATCCTCAAAGATAAAAGATCTTTCAACTTCTCATTTTAAAAAAATATCCAAATAAAAATACGGCCATTATGACGCTATTCCAACTTATAACAGATAGAAATATAATCTATTAGAATAGATTTAATACCAGGCATAACGCGATCTCTCAAAATGTTATGACTCAGTAAATGACTATACTTTTGTGGAGAAAGATCGCTATCGATATGACAAAGCTATGAATTCAGCGTTAAATAGGCATTTGTGATTACAGTTATTCTTGAAGTTCTAATTAAATATTTAGAATTATTATTGTTTGTGTTTATCCAGTATTTTATTTATTAGTTAATATAGTTTTTTTATTATTAACTGAAAGCAGTAATATATTTAGATATTCAATAATTTACACTAAATTATAACTATTGTTATATTTTTAATTATTATTCATATTCAATTTTATATCAATTATTGCAAATTAACTTTCTTTGTCTTTCCAAAAAATTGCTTTTATTGCATGTCAAGCTTATTTAAATGCATATTTTTCTTATTTTAAAAACAAGTATGTTTTTTTTGTATTGATATCTGCATCTTTTAAGTTGTATATATTATTAACGTTGACATTTTTTTTAAATTGAATATTTTTTATTAATCCAATATTGCAATGGATTTGGTTTAAATGAAATCGTTTTTCTTTACATAATTGAGATCTTTATTGTGATCAGTAAGATATAAGTTTTCTTTCTTTTATTAATTTGTCATAATTATTAAATTAAAATCCTTTTTTACAACATTTGCTAATAGATTAATTATTAAAATAATTAATAAAATGTTCAAACTACTCATAGTTTGCGCCTTATTGTTGATCAATATAGCTCATTCAGCTATACATGTGAGAAACGGAAGGATAGTCGATGATCGAGGAGGAGAACTGATATTTCATGGACTAAACGTAGTCTCCAAAACCCCACCATACCATACAGTCTTCAATTAAACTGATATGCAATTATTTCAAGAGCTTGGTATCAATGGTATTCGTTTGGGAGTGATGTGGTCAGGAGTTGAACCTCGTAAAGGAGAGTTCAATTAAACATATCTTAATCACATGAGGGACACAGTATAAAACTCAGGAAAATATGGTATATACACACTCGTTGAATTTCATCAAGATTTGTTTAGCTAAAAATTTTGTGCTGATGGAGTACCTGTTTGGGCAGTACCTGAGCATGTATATCATGATTTTCCAAGACCTGTTCAAATGAAAAAATTTGAATTCGATTAAAATGGATTTCCACGTTGGCAAGATTGCTCAAAGCTTCCTTGGTCTTAATTTTATTTCACTAACTCAGTTGCTAAAGGATTTGGAGCTATTTGGAATAACAAAGATGGGCTTAGAGATTTATTTATAAATTATTGGAAAAAAGTAGCTGAAACTTTTAAAGGAAGCGAATATGTAATTGCATATGAACTGATGAATGAACCTTGGCCTGGTGATCAATTTTTAAACCCTCTAATTATGATCCCAGGACTGTCTTAGATTATTAATTTACAACCAGCTTATGATATAATTTCTAATTAAATCAGAAAAATAGATCCTGATCATAGCATTTGTTTTGAGCCTGTAACTTGGCTTAACTATTTTAGAGCCGGGTTCAGTCATCCTCCTGGAGGAAAGAAATACTCTAATACTTCTATTTTTTGCTATCACTACTATAACCCTCCTACATTCAATCTTAAAAAATTCATGAAGGCAAGGATGGGAGATGTTAAAAGATTGAAAACAGGAGGATTACTTTCTGAGTTCTACGTAATTAACAAAGAGGGATAAAAGAATATTGAAATGATGGATTAATGTGATGCAAATCTTCAGAGTTGGTTCGGATGGATATATCCAATCGCTGAAAATCAGCCAAAACACTTACAATCTCAAGACAAGCTTCATTAGATACTATATGATTAACAAGGATAAGTTAACTCATAACTTGTAAAAGGAATCACTAGAACTTACGCTCCAAGAGTCGCAGGTGAAACTATCAGTCAAAAATATGACTCTGTGACCAAACGATTTTCACTCAGTTATTATATTTGCAAGGAATGCGGAGAAACCTTAGTTTTTGTCAGTGAAAAATATATCTATAAAAATGGTATTTTTTTTGTAATTTAGGTTATGACATCAATTGTTATCCAAGGGGAGGAGTGACTTGTTCTAAATAGGGCGAATACTATATTCGAGTGACTGCTAATTAAATTGTTGAAAACACTTAAGTTTTAGTTGTAATTAATGCTTTGTGATTCTTCTCTTTTATCTTAATACTGAAGATCATAATATTATTTCTGAAATGGGCTTATAAGAGTATTATAAAGCAAGCCTTAGTTTTAATTGATCTTTACCCATGTAAATAATTAATCTAACTAGCTTTATATTTTTATTTGAATATTGAAATAAAATTAAAATTAATTATAATAAAGAAGTTCAAACAATCTTCAGCTCAAGGAGTGTCCCAACTTATAGTTTTATTCTATTTTATTGTACAGTTCATGTATGTTGTTGTAGATGTTCGATATCTTCTTCTGACAATCATAACAAAAAGTTTATTTTCCCATAGTCGATATATACTTTCTAAGTTTCCTTGAATCCATTGCAAATTTTTTTCTCAAATTTTATAAATTTTATTGTTTTGATGTCCAAATTCTAGTCCAATGATCAAGATATTGCATAAATTAATTGGAAGTATCCTCAATTCTGGCTTTAATTTGCTTTGATTAACTTTCCTTAATAATGAAAAATATACTAATTAACGAATGATTTTTTTAGTTTTGTCTACTAACCCAAGGATTTTTTAACTATTTAGACTATTGGCATTGGATGCCAATAGATCCAATTAAATAAAGACTTCGTCTGATTGTATTTTTTGAAAAATTGATATTTTGTGAATTTATGACAATTTACGGATTTGCAACTAGAATCCGTACTGTCTAACAGCTTTTTAAATAGTTTATTAGTTTTTGTTCTCCAATCCAAACTATTAGTAAGAATTGAATGTTTGAATATTTGCTATTTTTTGCTATTCCTTTTTGCAAAATTACAGCACTTCTTTGACTTCTTTAACCTAATCTTGAATATGGTTATGGAATTTTTTTAATTATTCAATATGCGCTTATAGTTGCAAATGTTGTTTCATTTTTAAAGTCAGTTCCTTTTCTTTTTAATTCAACTGCAGTTTAATAAAATTTAATTTTTTGATGGTGCTATTATACTATTTTTTAAGTAAATGAACTTCCATCAATTTCAAATTCTTGTCAATAACTTTTTCCTAAATACTGCTTTAATTTTGATTGAATTTTGTAGGCTTAGTTTTTCCTTACTGTTGAGTTATAATATTGTTTTGAAGGTGCTGACTAAAGAGAGTTAGCATAGTTTAAATTTGGTTTTCATGATTATAATTTTTCAAAACAAAGCATAAACATTTTTTAGCAGATTGAATCAAAATATTGATCAAATGAGCTATTTATTTTTAATGGATAACTTTTGCATTATTCTATTAATCTTTCAAATAGTATTTTGCCAAATTCATCATTTATTCTTAAATATTGTTAAAATATGTACATTACTATTCCTTTTATTGTAAAGAATATATTATGCTACCCTTTTTATTGAAGTTGTTTATATCATCATCATGTTATTTGTATTAATGTGTAAGTTTTAATTGCCTATGACATTGATCATTTCTTTTGATCTCTCTTCGTGACAATGGATTCAAAATTATAGAATTTTATTGTTTTTAGTGAGTAAAACTTCTATTTTTATATATTTTTTCTTTATTAGAAGAATATTGAATAGTACAATTTCGATCTTCATTACTTTCTGTTTTTGTGTCAATAGAATATTGATGCAACTTAGCTCGAGTGACATTTTTATGAATGCTAATTCTAGATGTTGGACTAAAATTAATCTTCTGATTTATCATAAATTTATACCAATTTCTATTATAATAAAGAAAAAAATATCATTAATCACATAAGCACTAGTCTCAATGACTACAGAATCATTCAAAACTAGCTAAATTGTTGAACAAAATGAACAAAATACAAAAAATATCAAAAATATAAAATATTTGACATTTCAAATAATATATTTGATTTTAATAATTCGGGGTTGGGGTTGGGGTTGGGGTTGGGGT
>DYPS01000162.1 GCA_020719775.1 Desulfosporosinus sp.
TATGCAGCGTCTGTATAGCTTGATATTCCAGAATGCCGCCTAATAAACTGTTAGAAACCTTAAACCAAGTCACTTAACCATAATGGAGATAAACCCATGATAAAACAAGCAATTACATATAGTGTAAGAGTAATATCTTTCGCATTGTTAGCACCAAATATCAATGCTGAATCAATTGATGACTATGGGAGAAACTTACAATCCCACGAAAATTTAGGTGGGCATACTATTGCTAAACATGTCTCTAAAAGTGAAACATGGTTAAGAAATAGATGCAAAAGTGAAAAGTATTTGATTACGGCTAGTACTTTCAGCAGTCTCAGTGATGCTGAAAGTATCCTTGCAGACATGATTAAAGATAATCGTTCACTGGTGCAGGACTATGCATCAGGGAGAAACTCTAATGGCGCAATTAGTGAACAGGAGTCGTGGTGGGAACGACCACTTGGCTATGGTTCAGCAATTAACTGCAAATTATTGAACAAAAAAAAGACGTACACTATTAATCTTCGCGGGAAAAAAATTCCCATAACTGTTGAATTGGATGATATAAATTATTTGCCATCTGCAACAGGAGTGCTACGAAAAAAATCCACTGCATCTGGAGGATGGTTTTTATTAACCTCTTATCCTAGCTTATAGTCAACAGCATTTTTATAGACATGAATAAAACAATTGTTACTATTACCGCAGCTATTACAATAGCTGCGGTCTTTTTCACAACCTTCAATCTTCTCACAACAGGAAACACAGACAATGTGAAAAATACTAAATCGTCTAAAATTAACATGGCCGAAAACTTAAAGACCAACAATGAATCATATAAACAAGAGATAAGAGAAGGTGAAATGAGTGTATTATCTTCCATATTAGAAAAGAAAAGCGACTTTAATGCCGCTAGAATTTCTTGGGATTGGTTAATTGAAAATGGATTTAACTCTAAAGAGTCCATTGAGCACCTATTAGAACTAAGAAAAAATGGTGGAGGATGGATATATTATTCAGAACTTACTAATATTTTTTTTCAAAAACCGCAAATGATGAGGCAACCTCATTAATTGTTAAAATTTTAACCGACGCTTATGAGGGTGGAAGTTGGCAAAATGGCGATTTTAATATTCCGAAAAATGAAAAAGACAATATTATACAAAACGTACTACGATCTGAAATTAACAACCCTTCAGGCAAAATGACTTATCTTGAAGCATTAAGAAATGCCGATATATTAGAAAATGGTTATAATTTATATCACATAATCAATGATTCTATCATCGAAAATCCGAAGCTTATATCCATAGAAGATAGCTACCGAATTAAATTAAAATATTCTAGAAATTTATACGATATATTAACAAACAATATCTCAAGCATTAACAAACTACCACTAGAAGATCAATATAGGATAAGACCTAGTATTTATGAAACAATCAAAACACACATAAATAATGAAGAAACATCTTACTACAAAAACCTACAGTCAGAGCTAAAGTTATTTTTAGATAACAATAAAATAACAATTGAGCAACCAACTACTATACTAGAAGATGAACATGAATTCACTTCTATAGAAGAATTTAATAGTTGGAAACAAAATCATGGGAAAGAAAATTTAACACAACAGCTTCAAATACATGAATATGTGGCATGGGTCGAAGCATACGGTGTTTCTGAAGGAGCACAGAACATAAATGACTATCTGTATAATCACGCAGTCTCAACTCAGTCAATTACAGAAAAACTGGCAATTATACAATCACAAGTAGAAAAATCGTCCCGCGAATCGAACCCAGAAAACCTTACAGCATACACACAAAGTCCTTATTTAAAATCACAATTACAGGCAGCTTTAAATGACCCAAATATAAGTGATGCTTTGAAAGATGAAGTTAATTATTTCTTAGGTAATATCTTTGATTAATATTATTTTTTATTAAAAAATTTAATCCTCAAAAGATTTCTAACGAGAATATCGACGACGGACGCGGTGACAGCCCACGATTTTTAACCAATTACTCCCCGCCGCGCCCGTCATATTGACGTTAGATTGAATCTAGCGAATCATCAAAATCTTCTTCTGAAGCTTTTTG
>DYPS01000081.1 GCA_020719775.1 Desulfosporosinus sp.
ACCCCAACCCCAACCCCAACCCCAACCCCAACCCCAACCCCTTCGTCATTCAAACTATAAAATAAGCTCTTAATTTCGTTTATTTGAAGTATATCTTCTTAATATAATTTTGTATTTACCTGGTAATAATAAAAAATCAGACTGGGTGGGAAACTCCTTTCTATAGTAATTTGTCCTCCAGTGTTAATCTTGGAAACTGTTTAAGATTTGGCTTGTATTACTTCGGATATAGACTTATTATGTTAAACTCTTTCTCTTGTTTTTTGAAAACTTGACCTTGGTCCATCGAACTATTCTTCATCAAATTGCTGCCATAGTTTGCCATCTTCGACTGGCTACTCTCTTTTCTCTAACTGAGGGCTTCATTTTTCTCCAAATTTGATGTATTTTTGTTACCATAGCGATATGTTCCAAGCTCTCCAAGATCAATATATTTTTTATTGGTCAAGTCAGTTGAATTTGTTCTTTTACTGAATGGTGTAATTGATACATTTGATTGTTATCCTGAATTGAGTATGATTTATTCTTGGTCTATAGGATTCGAGGATATTTATTAACTTGGTAGATGCTTTCATAAAGATGGGATGACTAACTGAGTCATAAAATGTGTACAAAGTTGGATTGGTCAATCTTGGCCGACGATACTCAAAGTGATAGGGTCTAGGGTCCATTTGAGCGAAAGGGTAAGTATTATAAAATTATTAATGAATTCAAGCATCAAAATATAAATATAATCAGCATTCATGATCATACTAAAAATATCAAAATTTTTAGATTACATCTTAAAAGATTCATATTCGACTATATACTTCTTTGAAAATACAGTAAACAATATATTTTTAATAAATTAGAAAGATTGAGGACAAGTAAAGATTGTAGAGCTTGTAAGTGTTGATTAAAAATCAATGAACTGAATTTTTGGGAAATAATAAATTTAATTTTTCTATTATAATTTTAATATTAAAAGTATGTCTGCAACTGGATTCAATACTTCATTTAGCGCCTCTAATCAATGTAATTATTTTAATAACACTTCAGGTTCAGATATAAAAAAATTCTATATAGCATAAAAAAATATTATGTGCATACCACTCGACATAATTTTTAATTAATTTCTGCATTGATAGTATTTTTTATGTAAATTAGAGAAATGTTTGATGCCATTGTGCCAATTTGTGTTGTGGAATACACTGAATAACCACTACAAGAGCCAGCAAAAACCAATTTATGTGAATTTGAATGATGTAATGCAGGAAAGTAAGTAGAAATGTTACTCAATAGCATGCAGCTTTAACAATATAATCATAAAAATGTAGCGAATTTTTAAATTAGTTAAAATTTTCAAATTATATACAGGGATTGTCGGACTATATTCGACATAAGTCTTGTAAAGAAAAGACACAAAAAGTATTTGACAATCAAAAATATATTAATTACAAAAAATAAGGAGAAAAAATATATTATAATTCACCTTTTAGAAACTCACCTTAATTTTGAATTATTATGATATCTCAATGAAATTAATTAAAAATTTCAATTATCACTTTTTCTTTTTTTTCTTTTTCTTTTTAGCAACCTTAATGAAAGGATTTTTTAACATTGACATTCCTGTTATTTGACCAATAAACTGTTCATCTTGAAATTATGGCTTTTAGTGATATGTAATGCTCTTTGCAATACGATTAGCTCCCAAACTAATTTTATTTTTGGCGAAAGCTTATTTTACATCCATTACTTACTATTAGGCCTATCTTAAAACCCGAACTTAAGCTTCACGAAGTATTTACTAAAAGGTTTTCTTTTTTGGTTTTGGACCATATGCACTCATCGAATTCAACCCAATGTTTCCATTACTTTAAAATTTAGGAATAGTTGTGGCTGTGGGAAGCTAATATCTTTGAACATGGGTGGAAAGTTTGCCGGTAATAAAAGCATTTTTTATAAGTTACTATCTTGATTTTCCATTGTTAGCCATAAAAGCTGTAAAGGGTCTTGAACCTTTGATATTAATATCAACTGGTTGAACATTTTAAAAATTGATAAAATTTTATCGCCCTGTAGCTCCTACAGATTCTTCTTTTAGAGCTACTCCTATTTTCTTCGCAATAACTCTAGCAGATTCTGCCCTTCTTTTCATTTAACTTTTGGCTCTGCCTTTACGTTGAGCCCAAATGGCTTAAAGTTGTGCCAACTCTACATCCTCTTCGATTTTCCTTTATTTTTAGTTTCTTTTTTAATTTATTTTTAAAAGTCCTTACTGATAATGTAGTTTATTATAATCTTATAAACCTTTTGACTGTCCATAAGCCTTGATGTTGGGTTTAAGTTTATCTACAATTATAGCTTCTTCTTAAGGAGCATTTCCTGGTCCTCCATCTTCTTCTCCTTCTATTGGAATATCATCAATGTTTACATCCCCAGGTTATCCTTCAGCCCCATCAACTGCTTATCCACCTTCTTCAACGCCCTCTTCACCACCTTATTGTCCTGCTTCAATTTATTAAATTAGTTTTTCTTAAGTGATTTGGACATTTTTCAAAGTAAATCCTTTTTCTTACTTTACTTCTATAAATTAAACATCATCATCTTCATTATCTTCATAAAATATTTTTCTTTGATAATCCTTTAACCTTTTTTTTGGTGGTTAATATTCTGGATGAAGTGATCTAACTCCAACATAAAATTCAATTTCTCCATCATTAAGTTTATCATAATCTATACCTTGTCTTTCTTTATTCATCTTCAATTTTAATTACATTTCTTCAGTCTGTTTTTTGGTGTTATTGTTTGAAAGTACTCCTGACATTGGTCTACCAGTTGTCGGTCTAGAGTAGGCTGAAAAAGGTCGTGCTCTAGTAGAAGCTGTTCCTGGCCTACTTTTGCCTCCAAAACTACTGACATCATCATCGTGTTTGTTTTCGAGGACAGCCCATTTATAGATTTTATTCAAAAATTCTAGCTGATTTTAGTGAACAGGTATACGACTGAGTTAACTAAGTAGTTTAAACAATTTTTATACAAAGTTTTGTTGCAATTTAAGGCGATCTGGATTAGTCTCTAAGTTGTAGTTATTGATGATTTGCCTTAAATGGATGAACTTTTGATTGTTATCCAGGAGTAAGGAGTGTATGGTTGTAAGTGGAAATGTTTTCTTCACGTTGCAGTGCTACCACTACACCAACGCGATGTGATCTTGCAGTTAGCCTTACGACAGTTGCATAGTTATATAACTTCACACTCAAAATTAGCACATAAGTCTTAACTAATTTAATAAAAAATAGAAATAAAAGTGGAATGTAATGATAGATATCATTCAGATATGATAGGCGTCGAAGAAAACAAATTGTTGAAAATCTTAAAAATCTACGAAACCATCTCCAGAGTGAGACAGTTTACTGATTATGGGTGCAATTAATCTCTTTTCAGTCGGAATTTCCAATTTGACTAACATTGCAATTAAATCATCGTCATTAAGCTTTCCTCTTTTGGCAACATCGAATTCATTGAATATTTTTCGAAGGACAAATTATTAATGAGTACTGTTTGTTCGCTGCAAAAGTTTAAATCTAATAGTCTTGAAAGCAGTTTTCACCTATTATACTGTTGTGATAGGCTAAGACTTATACTAGCAACCCCATTGAGCTGATACAAAGGAGGAGTATGCTTAATCTGAAGGAATATTGATGCTCAAATCAGTATAGAAATTGACAAATTATTGATATGTTATGAATCCTTCTTAAGTAATAGGGACTAGATTTAGAAATTCTTTTAAGATAACATCTTTTGATTTATGTCCTAACTTAAATTATTTAAACTCACTGGCATTAAACTTTTAGCCTAAATTATTTCACTCTTACTCAAAAATGTGTAATGTACTTTTCCGGCATTCGCTTTATCCAATTGTGACCAAACTGAATCTACTGTTTTTGACCGAACTGCATTCAGATTATCTCGAAGGAGTGAAATAAATGCAAACCAATTGATGGTGCCTTGATGAGTAAATGCTTTCTAAAAGACCTGCCATTCGAATTTTTTGAAGAAAATACCATTTTCATTTAATGCCTATGTCGAAAAATTAATACTTTTTCAAATTGAGTTGGGGTAACCCAGCCTGATTGATCCTTGTCAAACTTCGCAAGACTTTGGTAGATTGTCCTAAAGTTTGGAAGGTATTTATTTTTGGTAAGAGTCAGTTTGATATCCAAGATAAGTCTATTTACTTGCGCGTTAAGTTCCACTCCGAAAAATGACATCAGTTATATATAAAATAATAATAGTCAAACAGAAATACAAATCTTAATCATTCATTATTCATTTATTTCAAAAAATTAATTCTAGAAATCTAACAACTGTTTAATCATTTATTTCAAAAATTGTTTGACATAATTGCAAATTTATTAAAATTTTACTTACCAATAAAATATTTTTTCAATTTCCTTTTAATTCTGATTTTTAATCCTTATTTAATAATTAATGCTGCGATTAAAATCTTGCTGCAAACGTGCTTTTTCCACAGCTAAATAATAATACAACAAACTTTACATAGTTCGACTTCTCTTCAATGAAGATGGGTATTACTAATCGAGTATTTTAAATTTAAAGTAGGCCCTCATTGGTTGGCTTTCAGATAATAAATCCTAAAACTTTAAAAATAAGACAAAGCTATGATTCTAGGTGGTAATTCATTTCCCTTCAACTACAGCACATTTTATGTGAACTGTAATGAAAGCACAGTTGCCGAATCATTTGCAAAAGAGGTAAAACTCAAACTCATTTAGAATATTTATGTGAAAAAAGGACTTGCTACAAGTCAGTTAATGGAAGTAGATCGTATATCCGAATCCAAATTTGGTAACTTATTTAATTTCTATGAAATGAAACTGGAAGTTTGATACTTGTTTATTGTACTTCATGATTAAATATTCAACAACTCAGCAATAAATATCATTTAGTAGACTATTGAGGCGGAATTTGTTTATTGAGAACAATCAGGATGATGCCAGCTGCTATTGCAACTGAACCGATTGTGCATATTGGATTAATGGGTTCATTATATCGAAAAATACTTATTAAATAACCCATAATGATTGAACTGAATGAAAGAGTTGTTAGAACTCCTAAATTTTTAGTTAATGTAAGAGCTCCAATATATGATAATTGTCCAATAGCCATCAATAATCCAGAAAATAAAAAACTTTACAGAAACAGAGAAAAAGAAGGATCACTATAGACCTCATTAGATTTAGCATTTGGATACATAATAGCACTTGCTAAAAGTATAAGTAGTCCTTGAACAAAGTTTATTTGTATGGAAGTTATACCAACAAGTTTTTTAGTAATCACAACTCCGTATGAGTGGAACATCATTGTAAGAACAGTAATTACTCCTGCTTGCAGCATAACAACTGGATCTTATGTCAAATAATGTTTAAATTTTGAACCATCATAAGTGAAGTCTTAATCGATAAAAGTAATTAGATATGATCCATTAGCTGTGAGAGCAACTCCACAAATGCTCAATGATAAAAATGCTAACTGTTTTGGGCTTAGAGTTATACCATACATCCAATAATCATAGATACTGACAAATATGGGGCTTATGCTGTTGAGAGTCATTGCAATTGGCAAAGGTAAGTAAAATTGAACTCCGGCATAAACTAAACCTTGTAAAACCATAATACTATTTCGTATTAATAGCCATTTCTGATTATAAGATGAAAAGCTTAAAGGTTGTCTTAATTGTTTAGCCAAAAGTATACAAATAAAAAGTACAGAAATCCCACGAGTGAGCCCAGTAGTAATGGGGTTAAACTTGTGCTAATTTACAAAGATGAATCCTCCTGCAAATGAACAACTTCCAAGAACCATGAGGACCATCGCAAGTCTATCGTCATTTAACCAAACTGGTAAAAGATTGCGTAATGCAAGCATCGAACAACAATCCTATTATTAATTCTTATCAGAAAATACGAAAAAAGAATTTTGACGATAAAAATATAAATAAAAAGAAATTTAAAAAAATGAATAAAAAGAGTCTAATTTTAAGATAGTAAAAGAAAGGGAATTTGAGAGTTTTTTATAAAATATTATTATTCTTGGTTTTTCTATTCAATATTTTAATATATTCAACATTTTTAATGCTAGATTCTTATTAATAGATTTATCGGCTGCTTTTTTACTATCAATAATTAATCTAATTCTCTGTATATCCATAACAAAGCTTCATCATAAAAGATAATGACAGAGTTCGACCAATAGAAAAATATAATAAATTAAGGATAGAGTAAATGATTGCGTAAGTGGAGAACTGTTTTTCTGGGCTGTATAAAATTATCTGGAATATAATTTGAGTGGAATGATCGATAGTATGTTTACTGCTCAAGGGCAAGAATCTTATTACTTTCAACTTATTCCTGTTGGACTAACCATCATCAACAGGGAGAGTGATTTACCCTCACAAGGAACTACCTATCGCTTCTCCATCCTCAAAGGTAAGTTTCGGCTTAGTTAGGGCAACAAAAGTTCGATTAAAATAAAGTGCCGATTGAAGCCAAGTTCTAACAGTCCAATGGAGATCTTCCCACTATGCCCATCAATTCTTGCAGACTTAACTTTTATTTGCCCAGCTACAACCGCGTTCGCAAACAATAATTTATTCTTCGACTCATACAACATGAGCACAATCAAGATTATGAAATTGGAGACTACTCAATTGATGCTAACTCTTTGATTCTTCAGTTCAGATAAAAAGGAGTTCTTCGGCATGAGCTTAAAACTACATTTTCAGATGATTATGAATTGGATTTTGAAATCTATGTTGATAAATCTCGTGTAGCTGTGGAAAAAAATATTAAAGAACTTAAACAAGAAAGAATTAATAAATCACCAGCTAAAGCAAGAAATTAATCTTAAAAAAAAACTGTGGAAGTCTCAAAGGTTAAAGAACAAGAAACCCCTTCTCATGATCAGTAAGAGCCTAAAGTTCAAGATGTTCCTGCTAAAAATAATTCAGCCCCCATCCATACTTCTGCTAAAGAAAGTAGAAATAAATCCCCTCCTAAAGTATAAAAAGAGAAGCCAGTTATTGCAGCAAATTTATAAAAAATTTAAAAAATCGAAAAAATAGAGAAAAACGATGCGGTATCTCAAAAATCAAGCGAAAGAAGAATACCTATAATATAAACTAAATACAAAGCTGTGAGTAAATTCGACGCCAAATCTGAGATTCACATGGCAGAAAGTCAACGTTTAAGTACTCAGCCAGGACAATAAGTTCATGCTCATTCATCGAATGGAGATCCAACAGAGCTGAAAGAAAAGCTAATCTTATGGGGTTTTTTGATCTTTGGAGCAATTGTGATGTACTTTTCAATGCATCCCAATAGCAAAGTATGATTTCAGAACATTAAAATGTTTTGCATGTATTATTAAATTTTATTTAGTCCATCATCAATTAATTTCAAAAAATAACAATTATTTTTTCTTTTTTCTTGATGTTGCTGTTTATTTTATAAAGGATAAGGATTAAAAATAAACATGATAAAGCTCATTAAATCTACTTAAATATTGAATGATTATTACAGTAATTATAATCATCAAAGAAAAAAAATATATAGAGTAATCAAATGAAAATTATAAATGTAAATGATTAATTTGAAAGACTTTATTAACAAATAACTTCGAGCATTTATATAGATTTTTATATAACATCTTTATAAAATTTAATAAAACTTGAGTCTTTAAAAAATCGATAAACTCGAAAAAGCAAAGGCGAACCATTATAGAAAATAATTATTTAAAGTATCTCAAAGGGTTTAGCTTTAACTGATTTGAAATTTATCAAAAAATAAGCAAACATATTTGCATCATTTTTGTACTTATTCTCTAAAAAGAAGAAAATTTAGCAATAGACGGCATCTCTAAATAGTAAATAACTCGATCCTAAATACAATAATTAAGCTTGATCGTAATAAAAACAAAAGCATAGACATATTTTTTTAAAGAATTACTTTATTTACTAAAAAAACGTAAAAACAAATATAAATAAGAAGAAATAAAATAAAAATAAAAACAAAAACAAAAACACCATTTCAACTAGATAAATTAATAAAACTCAAAGAAAAATATTATTATCTTAATGAATAAAATTATTTAATTTTAATTGAAACATAGTACAATTATGATGCTAGATTTTCATTCTTCGAAGGAGTAATTTATATTAAATATTCTAAAATTAATCGCAATTGTTTTCTTTTATTGATAATCTTCATTATTATCATTGAACGATCATCTAATCGGCTTTTGGTTCAAAATGCTAAACAATTAAAGTATCTCCGACTCTAAGTTTGCGACGATTAACGTAACTGAGTACAATACATCCAGCAGAGCAGCCAGCAGTTGGGGGATTTGTGTCATCTCCTGGAGTACAGCAAGCACATCCATGAACAAAGAATGCACTACGACCACACATCTCACTAGGTTTCTGAGGTTAAAGATAAAAAGCACAAGGTCTACTCACTGTGCTATGCATAACGTTAACACATTCAGCCAGCTTGTAAGTAGTGGCTGGAAGAGGACCTGTATTAACAACACATTGCTTAGCAGGGTTATTGTAGCCATCTCCTTGTCCTGAATAACCATGAGTATCGACTACATATGATCCTGATCCTCCTTTGAAACGACCAGTGTTTTGATAATAATGATAAGTCATTGCTGCACGAGATGGAAGTGAAGCACAGCAACTTGATGTACATGAATCATTTCCAAGATTGCCCCCATTTTGTCTATGAAGTATAAAATCAATGAAGTTATTGATTTTGTCAGTAGCAGAATCTTTATCAAAGGCGAATGAATAGCCAATTTGTGCAAATAGCAGCATAGCCACTATGAAAAGTAAACCTTTCATGGAGATTTATAATAATTATCAAAACTATAAGAACCTATGAAAAAAGATAAAATCAATGAGCTCCATTCTCAAATTCATAAAAATGATTCTTCTACAGAAAATAATGTAAACATAATATGATCATAAATAATAAAATTCAGATGAACAGTAGAAATATATATTAATTGTTCCATTTGCAATTTAATTCAATTATTTCGTACTCAAGAATATTTTTAAGCTATGAACTTATTTCAGAATCTCATATATGAATTTATCCTTATTTATGAATGTAAAATAAACGGATGAAGTACAGTTTAATTGGTAATACACATTAGAATGATAGATTAATCAATTTACTGTATGAGAAGCCAAATATCTTAGCGTTTGAAACTCCATATTATTATTTTATTTAAGTTGTAATTTATTAAACATTTATTTTAATTTTAATCTCAAACCAATGTAAGTCATAGTTTCATTCTTATCTTTTATGGACAACATTAAAAATATTATTCTGGAAAGAAATATTTCCTGACACATAAGCTTTTTATTTTGATTATTATTTGCTTACATTTTACAGACTATTCAGCTATACAAATTTCAAGCGAATTTGTACGTTTGTCCATTAATATTGGAAAATGTTAAGAATCTTGTGTAAAAAGATGTAAACCTGCTTAGTAAAGTACGGATTTAATTCAAAAACTACAATATCAACAAATAATTTTTATTCAAATCTAACTATGTTCCGCATTAACTAAAGATTGGAGCACTTCCAGACCGCTGGCAACGGCGGCTGCGTTTCCCCACTCAGCTACCCCATCGAAGTCATCATCATTGTAGTCTGCTGTCTACTCGGTATCGTTTGGGCAGTCTTCAACATTATCAATGTCGAAAAGATTAATGTTCGTGGAGCTTCTAAAGCCACCAACTCCAACATCACTGAAGAACAGGAAAGCACTCTCCTCGAATTGGGAGCTAAGATTTCCAACGTACTCATATTTTCATTTAGGGTGCCAAAGAATTCCTCAAACAAGAATACCTTATCTGCCTCATTTTCGCAGTTGTGATGTTCATCATCATCATTTTCCTTACTGAACAAGGATTATGGACTGCCTTTGCATTCATTATTGGTGCAGTTGTCTCCATTGTTTGTGGTATCATCGGAATGGTCATTGCCACACGCACCAACTACAGAGTTACTTATTGCGCTAGAGATGGACTAGCTCCAGCTTTCAGAACAGCTTATAGAGCAGGCTGTGCTATGGGATTTGCCCTTGTTTCTTTTGGACTTCTTAGTAAAATTCATTTTATTTAGTTCTCACAGTTCTTATTGTCCTCTATAAGCGATTCAGAGGACTTGCTGATAATGACAGCGCTGCTAACTATTACGGACCTCTTTTCGAATCAATTGCCGGTTACGGTCTTGGAGGATCTTTCGTCGCACTTTTTGGTAGAGTAGGAGGAGGAATCTATACTAAAGCTGCTGATGTTGGAGCTGATCTTGTCGGAAAACTTGAAGCAAATCTTCCAGAAGACTCTCCTAAAAATCCCGCTACCATTGCTGATAATGTAGGAGACAACGTTGGTGATGTTGCTGGTATGTCTGCTGATCTTTTCGGATCATTTGCTGAGTCTACTTGCGCTGCTTTGGTTATTTCTTGTAATACACTTGTTGGTACAGGTTCATGCAATTTTTATATTTCCAATTTCTTCTATCCCCTAGTTGTAATTGCACTCGGTATCATTGTTTGCATTTTGGTCAGCACCATCGCAACTCATTGCACTGAAGTCAATTAATAAGCCAAAATCGAAACCACTCTTAAACTTCAACTTATTATTTCAACTATTATTCTCATCGGTATTATCTTCCTTGCTGCTTTCCTTACCTTCCCAGGATCATTCGAGCTTCGTATTACCAAGCTGAAAACTATTGCTAATAGAACCTATCTTCATCCATTCCTTTGCTCACTCCTTGGTCTTATTTCTGGTCTCATTATCGCAGCCTATACTGAATATGTTACCTCACATACTTACGGACCCGTTCGTGAGCTTGCTAAATCATGTGAATCAGGTGCAGGATCTAATGTTACTCTTGGACTTGCTCTTGGATATATGTCAACTGTTGTTTCAGCTGTATTTATTGCTATTACTGCCTTCCTCAGTAATTATCTTCTTGGATATTACGGTGTTGCTCTAGCTGCACTTGGCATGCTTACTAATCTTCCATTGTCTCTTGCCATTGATGGATATGGTCCCATCAGTGATAATGCTGGAGGTATTTCTGAAATGGCTGGCTTCGGAGAAGGAATTCGTCACATCACTGATGCTCTTGATGCCGCTGGAAACACAACTGCTGCAATTGGAAAAGGATTTGCTATTGGTAGCGCTGCACTTGTTTCACTTGCTCTTTACGGAGGTTTCCTTCATAATTCAGGTCTATAATTCAGCTCATTGATCTCAATGACTGAACCTGAGATCTTCGCAGGGCTACTTTTGGGAGCTATGTTGCCTTATCTCTTCTCAGCTTTCACTATTAAATCAGTTGGAAAAGCTGCCATGGGCATGGTTGAGGAAATTAGAAGACAACTTAAAGCCAACCCAGGAATTTTGACAGGTGAAACAGAACCTGATTATCAAAGATGCATTGCTATTTCAACTCGTTCATCTCTTTATGAAATGATTGCACCTGGACTTCTCGTAAATAATTTTTAATTTAGGTTATTCTCAGTCCTCTTATTATTGGATTCGTTTTCGGCCCCAAGATGTTGGCTGGATTTTTGCCTGGAGCTATTGTAAGTGGAGTCATGATGGCCACCTCTGCTGCTAATACAGGAGGAGCTTGGGACAACGCTAAGAAATATATCGAAAGTGGAGCTCTCAAGGATGCCCAAAATGTTTCATACAAGAAAGGATCTTAAGTTCACAAAGCCGCAGTGGTCGGAGATACTGTTGGAGATCCTCTTAAGGATACTTCAGGACCCGCCCTGAACATCTTAATGAAATTAATGGCTATTATTTCCCTTATTTTCGGTAGCAAGTTCGCACAAATTCACCCAGTTGCTTGATCATACATTTGCATATTTAAGTATTTAATATTATAGCAAAGAGGATTTTTCTATTTAATGATATTGGTAGGATTGTAAATTTTTTAAATGAATAAGTATAATTATATTTTTAAAATAAATATCAGGGGTTGGGGTTGGGGTTGGGGTTGGGGTTGGGGTTGGGGTTG
>DYPS01000163.1 GCA_020719775.1 Desulfosporosinus sp.
CCAAGGCGCATATAATCTTTCCATTTTTTCTACCTAAATAAAATTTGGTGCATCATTTGCAAAAAGTATCAAATCACCCATTTTAGTATTTTCTAAAAGCACCATCTCCATCTCATTTTTATCTTTTAAAATGATCACATTTGCTCTTTGGATATGATTGCTTAAAATCTGTTGATTAATAGAACCTGTGATAATCACCAAATCAAAAACCTCATCGATAGCTTTTGCCAAAGTAATATTAGCTTCATCTGTACTTTCTACGATTCCTGGAGTGATGATAACCTTTCGTCCCTCATGCGTAGAAGAGATTTTCACAGCTTCAAGCATCCCTTCAAGATTTCCATTGAAACTATCGTCCAATATCACTTTTCCATTTACTTTTGAAATATGAAGCCTATGGTCAACTGGCTTAATATTATGGAGAGCTACTTTTATATCTTCTATTTTCATTCCTAGTTCGTGAGCTACCAAAATCACAGCTGTAAGATTGATAGCATTAAAACTTCCCAAAACAGGAGCATAAAAATGCTCAACTTTACCATTAATTTCAATATCAAACCAAATTCCATTTAGGTCACTTTTTGTAATATGAAGGTTTTTTGGAAATTTTGTAATTGTTGAATATTCCAAAATCGGAACACTATCGTGGACAAATCCATGGATAAGTTTTGGAGATTTGAGTATCTCCATCTTTGTGTGGATAATATTGTCTATAGTTTTAAAATACTCAATATGTTGTTCCCCAACGCTACCAATAATGACATATTCAGGCTCCAAAAACAAAGCAATCTCTTCGATATCCCCTTTTTCTCTTGCCCCAGCTTCAGCGATATAAACTTCAGTATCAAGTGGCAAATCATCATTCACATCTTTGCAAAGTCCACCGATTGTATTTACACTTCGTGGTGTCATATAAACTATAAAATTTTTTCTAAGCACTTGATAGAGGTAGTTTTTGATAGATGTTTTTCCATACGATGCAGTTATAGCTACAGTTGTGAGGTTATTTATAGTTTTTAGTCTTTTTTTTGCTTGATGTTTGAAACTAATAAAAAAGACTTTTTCCATAAGTGTAGTGATAAGATAAGTAGCCAAAAGTACTATAAACACACCATAATGACAATCTTCACTTAAAAAACAAAGCCCATCAACGACAAACATAAGAACAAGTAAAATAGCCAAAAATCGTTTTACCCTTGAAGTTATTACAAGCCCTTTTGAGAGATTTTTATTCCATAGGTAAAATGCACTCAGATGTAGAAAATAAAAATATACAGCAAAATATTCAAATGGCAAAAGATAAAAAAGAACTATCGGTGTAGCAAAATAGATAATATGCCATTGTTGTTTATGGTGTTTTAGTATTACTCTTTCTAATTTATAGTTATACCACTGAAGGTTTGTTATTAGATACCAACCAAGGGAGAGTAAAAGTAGTAAGTTTGTAAAAATTTCAAAATATTCCATTAGTTTATTGTTTCCTTTATTGTTTTTTCAATTTTGTCACTATTTTTTAAAAAGAAGTAATGATCCCCAACCAAAGGGAAAAAGTGACTATTTTTGATAAGAGTATGGATAGTTTCCCCACTTTGTAAACTTGTAGCTGTATCACTTATCCCCCAAAAAATAAGGGCATTCCCATTATATGCCATAAATTCATCCCTAAAATCCTCATCGACCACATTTTTAAAAGTACCGTACATACACTCACTCATTGTATTGACATCTTTACTTCTAAACATTCTACTTAAAAATGAGATTCCAAGTTTATTTGCTATTTTTGCTAACTTGATTTTTGTTTTCACTTTTTGTGATTTTTCCTCTATGATTCCAGCTGTACTTAAAAGTATCAGATTTTTTGGAGCAAGTAAAGTAGCAACTTTCCCACCAAAACTATGTCCTGCTATTGTAATATTGTTATCGTTTATTCCAAGTGACTCTAAAAATAACTTCATGATTTCGCTATATTCTTTTGTGGTTAAAATTACCTCATTTGGACTTTTTCCAAAGCCAGGCATATCAATATAAATATGTCTAAAATCTTT
>DYPS01000164.1 GCA_020719775.1 Desulfosporosinus sp.
GAATCCACACAACTACTTACTGAACTCAATCTAACAAACGAGATACTCTATGCCGAATTAGTAAGTTTGGTAGCACTGAACTATATCGTTCTTTAAAATAAAAAAATAGTTAGAGTCATTTTGACCGCTGAAGGATAAAATTATGCATTGCAAGGTACTCCTGAAGCCAGAATCTATAAATTGGCATCAGTTTAAGGAACACCCAAGGAAATCGTTGAGGCTTAATTGAAGGATGCATACAAAATTGGGTTCGGTAACGCAATGAAGAAGAAAATTGTTGCTTTGAAAGATAACAAAGTTTTTCGCACAAAGGAAGATTTTTAAGATTAAGATTGCAAAAAGCTCAATTTAATTAAAGATGGCAAAGCTGAGACTCTGAACAAAGAAGATATAAAAACATTAAAGAGTCGTAAACTGATTGAGGAAAAGCAGGAGACAACTTTCATCATCACAAAAGGAGAAAGCTATAGAGAAAAGAAAGTATAGCTCGTCCCATAGCTCACCAGTGCTATGCTGGCAGACAATTCTTGGTAAAAAGTTTAGTTCAAAAAATTCAATCCAACCGCCAAAGGATTGGATATTGAAAATGGCAATCTTCATTTGTTGATGAAGACCAAACAACAGTTTGTTGAAATATTACTAGAAATGGGATTCGAAGAAATGCAAACTGATCGCTATGTTTAGAGTTCCTTCTGGAATTTCGATTCCTTGTTTCAGCCTCAGGCTCATCCAGCCAGAGATGCTCATGATACATTCTTCATTTCTCATCCTGAACAAGCTAAAGTCTAGGATAGTACTTACTTTGAAGCTGTCAAGAACATTCATTAAAAAGGAGGATTCGGCAGTCTTGGTTATGATTATTAATGGGACCCAAAAGAGGCTTTTAAGAATCTTCTGAGAACTCATACAACAGCTGTTTCATCAAGATATCTCAAATAAATTGCAGAAGAAAAACCGTTCAGACCAAGCAAATTCTTCTCGATTGATCGAGTATTTAGAAATTAAACTCTTGACAACACTCATTTGGCTGAGTTTCATCAAGTTGAAGGATTTGTTATCGACAGAAATTTGGGTCTCAACCATTTGATTGGTATTTTGACTGAGTTCTACAAAAAGATCGGCATCGAAAAAATATGGTTGAAGCCAACTTACAATCCTTACACTTAACCATCAATGTAAGTATTCGGTAATTTTAATTTAATTTAGGTTATCATCCTCTCCTTAAGAAAAAAGTATAAATGGGAAATTCAGGCATTTTCCGTCCTTAAATGCTTAGACCAATGGGTTTCCCAGAAGATGTTTCTGTCATTGCTTGGGGTTTGAGTCTGGAGCGACCAACGATGGTGCAGTTCGGAGTATCAAACATTAAAGAATTATTTGGTCCAGGAGTGAGTTTGAAGAAGGTGAAAGACAGCGCTATATATTGTTTGTGATTTAGACTCATGAAGCATCTATTCAAATCTATAATCATGTTGTTGTAGGTCTTCAATATTGTTGTTAAACTCCTTTTTGTGGTTTTTGCAGGATCTGATGAATACTGATGTTGGTTCTGTTTTTTCCGAGTCAGATTTTTTATTAATTTGATTTAAGAAGGGTTGTGGATATAATTTAAATGGGACTTAGCTTCACAAAACTATTCGACTCTCTCTTCGGAAAGAAAGAACTTAGAGCACTCATGTTGGGACTTGATGCTGCCGGTAAGACCACCATCCTCTACAAACTCAAACTCGGAGAGGTTGTTTCCTCTGTTCCCACCATTGGATTCAATGTTGAGACTGTTGAGTTCCAAAAGGTCAAGTTCACAGTCTGGGATGTCGGAGGACAAGATAAAATTAGACAACTTTGGAAACATTACTACCAAAACACTCAAGCCCTCATTTATGTGGTCGATTCTTCTGATAAAGAAAGAGTTGAAATTGCAAGAGAAGAACTTCAGAAAATGCTCTCAGAAGATGAACTTAAAGACGCTGTACTTTTAGTTCTTGCCAATAAACAAGATATGAGTCAAATGAGCGTTTCTGAAATTACAGAAAAGCTTGG
>DYPS01000082.1 GCA_020719775.1 Desulfosporosinus sp.
CCCAACCCCAACCCCAACCCCAACCCCAACCCCAACCCCATATTTTTCACAGCAAATATAAAAAAACTATAATATATTCCAAAAACAGTAAAACTATGAAGCTATTATATTTGTATTACTCATTAATCTATTTGACCATTAATTTGAAAATAGTTTTAGATTTTAACGTTTATTTCATCAGCTAACTATTAATTCAGAAAATAAATTAAGATCGTATAATCTTTCATATCTTCCAATGTCCTACACTGACCAACAACTTAGAGATGCCGTCGATGCTGTCTTCGGAAAGTACGACTCCGATAACAGTCAAAGCCTTGATGCCTCTGAGGTCACCAACCTCATCAATGATGCCTTGAAACACATGAAATCAACCAGACAAGTTTCCAACGCTGAAGTTCAACAATTCGTTGCTGCCGTTGACAAGTCCGGAGATGGAAAGATCCAAAAGCCAGAACTTTTCGAAATCTTCAAGAAAGTCCTTTGAACATGATCTAAAATTTAACCATCTTAAAACATTTTCTTAATGATTAATGATAAACAAAACTAAGTTTTGACTGGGGAAGTAATAAAACAAATTGAGAGTAAGATATGTAAGTGTGTAGATTATGACTTAAAAATTATTTTGTATTGAATTATTGAATGTGAAATATTACTCGGCCCTCATATTTTTCGGATAATTAAAATTAGTTTGATTTGAATGCCATTCAATGATGGATATTCAATATGATTAATTTTTTGTGTAAAAGCAAGTACAAAACATAAAAATATTTCATTTTATATAATATTTTCTTTCTTTTATCTTTGTTAAAATATGCTCATCAAATCACAGCAGCTGCAATACTTTTGCTATAGAAAACAAGGGTAGAACAATACTTTTTAATCCATATATAAAAAATTAAATAAATGTTTATTCACATAATATATATCGATAGAAAGATTTAAAGATATATTGTTCTGATATCCCCAAGAAATCCTTTGAAAATAGTCATTTCTAATAAAAATGAGGTGATTTATTTTGAAATTTAATTAATTTTGACTATAAATATATTAATATTGTTCTTGTATTAGCGGATCGCAGTTTTACTGCTGATTACAAATGCAAATAATTATCTAATTAATGATTTATTTCATTTCATTTTTTAGTTTAGTGAAGATATCGATTATTCCTCTAATAAAAGAAATCTTAATTTTCCTTCAGCTTATATGAATTCTTTCTTCTTCCAAATAATCCTGTCTTTCTTATATAAACATATTTAAAAAATTCACAAATATTAATAAATTAGAAAGTTTTATTTTTATAGAACAAATTAAATCTATTACTCTCATCGACTGCCTGCTTTTAGTTCCAATAATCTCTTAAATAAAAAATAAAATATTTGGATTTGCAATAATTGAATATAAAAACTTATTTTGATCTTTTAAGTTGAATCTAATGAAGAACATCTAGAAGAGCTTACTGCTCAGTATCATTATCGTATCTGCCGTTGCTTTGCACACTCACGATCTCACCTCTACACACCAACAGTCGATCGACCTTTCTAACCACCTCAACATATCCAATATGAATGCCCAAAATTGGATTTATGGCAATTTGACCGAATAGGCCTATCTATTCATTCGATTTGATTTCGTACAGAAAAATAACGTCACTCAATGTCCCATAGAAACACCTTATGTACTCAATGGAACCGACATATGTCAACAGTGCAACGATCCAAATCCTGTCTTTCTCCTTGAAAACTCAACCTGTATCAGTATTCCAGCTGGATATTACGTAAACGATACAACCCAACAATTTGTGAATGGTACAGCTCCACTAACCGATAATTCTTCGACTACAACCAGCAGCATATCTAACACAACTGGCAACGTTACATCAGATACAGTTCAAGTCATAATCGATGTGACTAAAAACGGAAACATCACCAATCTTGATGCACAAAATTGGATTTTAGGAAATATGACTTGGGAAGAATATTTGTTAATTCGATTTAATCAGACCTCCACTACAAATTTAACACAATGCGATATTACCACTCCTTTCGTAGTCAACGGAACAACAACTTGTCAGCAATGCCCTGTTACTAAGCCATTATTTGTATTGAAAAATAATAGTTGTGTGCCTTGTCAAACTGGATAAAAATGGAATGCCAACACCAGCAAATGTGAAAGTAATACGAATACAACTGTGCTGCCAACAATTGAAACCTGCATAGATTTCATTTCCTGTGCTAATGGACAATATTATGACTATGATTCCGAAAAATGCTAATATTGCGATTTTGGACAATACTTTGATAACTAATTTCTAGCTTGTATCTATTGTCCAGATGACAAGCCACTTCTGGACCAAAATCATGTTTGTGTAACCTGTCCGACTGGTGAAAAGATCAACCGTCCTCTCCATATTTGCGAGTGATTATGTTTCTGATGTGGATTTATTTTATGATTGTTATTTATTTGATAGCCAAACAATAAATATAAAATTTTAAACTATTTAAATCAAATCAAATTTAACTAATAAATCACCATGTTTATAGACTTACTCTTCTGGCTTCAATTACTTGAGTTGGGGGAGGGACAACAACTGGGGCAATCACAGTTGGGAAAGGTAGGTGAGGTAAACTCTGCTTAGCTGCCTATAGTTTCTTTTGTTTTGCCGTCTTTTTATTGTATATAAATGTTCCAGTTCCAGCTTTGAATATCCTAAATCTTTTTCCGCCAATATCTGTTTTTTTATTCGCAGCCAAATGGAGAGCTTAAGTGACGCTGTTAGCATCTGCAAACTCAACAAAGCAGAATTTATTATCTCCGGGCCTATTTGGATATTTTCTTCCATTTCTCACTCTGAAGTCCATAATAATACCACATCTGTGAGTAATCTAAAAGAATTTCTTAAGCGCACCCAAATTAATTTGATTGATGGGATGAATCCAAATTGTTCTATCAATACGTTCTTGGTCCAAATATTTAACGCGCTCTAACATATCGACTGAAAGTTTAGATTCACAGCTATCATGGATATCTTTAAGTTTATAGATGCCTTAGTCATTGACGAGATTGTTTCGGATGAAAATTTATTAGAGACTAGTTTTTACTTTAAGGATGTGTTGGAAATTTTATAGGATACCAGTGTTAGTAAGGAAGTTAAATCTTAAGCCTAATATTTTAAGGTTTGATTCTGAGTTGGCTAAGTGAGCAGTAACAACCGATTCGAATCCTTTATCTCTAATTCTATTGTGACCCAACTCCAAGAATTAAAGTTTTGGATGAACTGCAATAATATTTTCGGCAATCGATTTGGCTCCATCATATCCTATCTTATTATTGAAAACATTAAGATATTTCAAACTTTTATTGTTTTTCAATGACTTAGCAAGTTCATCAGCACCTGAAACCCCCATATTATTTTTGCTCAAATCTAATACCTATAGCACATTGTTATAGGATAAAACTTCAGCAAGGACCTTAATTCCTTATTTGTCTAAATTGTTTTTGCTTAAGTCTAGCACTTTAATTTGACATTTCAATCCAACTCTTCTCTAATCAAGTGCAAGCACAAGAATATCAGCCATATTTTTCAGCATTCCTGTACTTTTGATATGTAAAGTAGTGAGTTTAGGACTATCAGCCAATATTTTTACAAATTAAGGTTATTTTTTGTTCACTAACTTATTATAGTGGGATAGAACAAAAGATGGATTGAGATTCGTTGATGAATCAAGTTGAAGAGCTTTGAGATTGTTGTAGTAGACTTTAGGATAATTTCCAGCAATCATTTTAGCTAATTTATTTGGATCTCCATACCATTGTTCCTCATCGTACTCACTGATATTCATTCCCCAGTAAAGATTGGTGATAGTTGTAGTGTTAGAAATAGTTCCAGTCAAATTTACAAATGAAAGAATACCCTTTCTTTTAGCGTTGAAGGCAACAGCGCTTCCCAATTATCTAATCTTTGTACTAAGATCTCCACTTTTCGAAAGATCAATAATTTTTAAACTTTTACAATCTCCCAGTGCACTCCAGAAATCTCTATGAAGAATATTATTTAGTCCCAAAATATTATTAAGCTTTAGCATTTCGATACTTGTACTGATTTTTAGCAATTTGCAGAGTGAAGTTACAGTTTCATTCACATCATTCGCATTGCCTCCGCGGCCTGAAATGGTTATTTATCCGAGGTCTAGCATAATTAGATTGGGGGAGAATGAAAGATTGTAAATGATTGAAGCAAGACCCTGCCCTAGTCCTTTTTGAGTGTTCAGTCTAAAGATGCGCAGATATTTCATACGCATTAAGGCATCAGCCAATATTTTGCATTTTTATTGATCTAATGAGCATTTAATAAGCTAAAGTTATTGTAAATTTTTAAGCTTGACTAAAATATTACTGAGAACCTTAATTGCATTGCCGTGAGCCAAAATGTTAGTTTTGCTAAATCTAAGAGAAGTTAAAGTTTCAGTCTCATTTAGATAAGAAAACAACTGTTCAGAAAAATCTTCACTAACTATGATATTATTAAAAGAAATGATATCGAATCTACCTCCAGCTTGCTGGAAATTAGTGAGACCCTTCTTAATGGCTTTGGCTGCCTTGTCATTCATTTTATTATTGATTTGAGGAAGACCACTGAATTCAATATACTTAAGAGTAGTCAATTTACTCAAAAGAGCAGTAATGTAATAATAGCCTGACTTGAGATTATTGACTTAAACAATTGGGATTAAGATAGTATTGATGTTGTTTTGACTGCAGACGAATAATTTTTGATAGAAAGTGCCAAAGTCAGGATTCATATCGATGTACTTGAGAAAGTCCTATAGATCAAGTCTCAAGAACAATCTTTTCCAATCCATTTATGGAATTGAAATTGATGGCTAATTATAATCCAAATGAGAATTTTTATAACGTTCGTTTATTATTTTGGTTACTCTGTCTTCAGTTTTTGACACTCCCTTTTTAGTATACTACAAAGCCTTTAGAGAAATTTAATGAGATGAAAGAGTTGGATTTGCCAACATTGCTTCTTTCACCCAACTCCATCTTGAAATGCACATTTATCTCCAATCACTTTCTTTGTTAATTTCTTACTTGTATTCAAACGAAAATTATCCTTTATCTCCTTCTTTCTTTGTTGAAGTAACTTGAATAAATTTGGCATAATTTGGAATATTTGCTGAAAGTTTGCGGAATTGTTCTTCACTTGATGGGAGTTTAGGTGCCAAATCAGCTTTACTTAGACTTGTTTTTTTTCTTTCACAGCTTAAAACTTCTTCCCACTGCATTACCTCAAATTTATTGTGATATTCTTTCCTTTCTGAATTTTTAATAGCATCTTTCAGCATTTTAATAACTTCTTATTCACTTCGTTCCTTCAAGCCGACATATTTGAAATAATCTCCAAAGGTCAACACTTTTTTTGATATTTTAGCAATTTCCTTTTGGAAGTAATCTTCTTCTCTATTGGTAAGTTTGCAAAGATTGGATTAATAATCTTTTAAAAGTAATTCTTTTGTTGCTCTCTTCTAGATAACATCAGCAATAAACAATTTGTAGAAACAGAAAATATGAAAGCTTGTCATTTGGGTCTTAAATACAATTTGAGTCCTCAATTTATCAGCCTGCTCTTACAAAGAATCGCTAAGGAGCTCAGGAACTTTCTTGAGAATCCAAAAGACTTGTCTGTCCAATTGTTATAAGAAATAGAGTTCTGCAATTTCTTTAAATTTATATGAATCACTGGCTGAAAGCAGTCCTAATATACAACCCAAATTGGGAAGATTATTTTTAGTTCTGAAAGTTTCATCGCTTATAAAGTTTTTCAAAGTTTAAGCTATCTTTTCTTTAAGTTCAGGGAATCTTTTAAGACAATAGAGAAACATTGAATGAATATGAGTCAAAATTCTGATAATTCTAATCGAGGGATGCTTCTTTTAGTCCATAATATGAAAAGCGAGTGTAATGAACAACTTTGGGAATACTTCTAAGACAAAATCAGGTTTGAAATTTTTAGTGGAGTTCGTCATTATCATGGAAAGTGATTTTTTGAGAAAGTGGAAAAAACGATCTTCATTATCTCCTTCTCCGAAATAAACAGGCAGCCAATGAGAGATATGTTCATTGTTGGAGGTCAAATTAATTGATTATTTGATAAAAGCCTTTATTGAAATATAATCGAAGTAAATTTAACCTTCTTTGATTAATCCTGTTCTTGGAATTTTTGATACATTGAGGCCAAAGCCCAATTGATTCTGTTGATAATTCAGTTTGGTATGATAACAGATGAGTTAACGACGAATTATATCGTTCTATTATTCCAATATTTGGAAGGTTGAAGGTTGGAATTAACTGCCTAAGGCTGGCCAACAACTCAATTTCCCTCCGTGTTTGCAAATGCTGCATTTATAAGAATTAGCCTATTTGACTGCCTTTTTAATTTATTGCTAAGTTTTTGTTTTATCACCAGAAAGATTTTCTTAGAAAAGAAAGCTTTGAAGTTGTGTCAAAATACTTTGAACACTATAGGCTGAACTCCATCCTCCGCCCTCTTCTGATCGAACGCCCTCAAACTGTTGAAGCATATCAAGGCATATATAGTCACCAAACACATTTGGATGAGGGATCTTATTAAAAATTTTAATTGAGGGAGGATGATTGGGATAACTTTGAGGAAATTTCATTTCCAAATGAAAAACTCCACCCTCATAAAGGGTTTTAGCTGGACCACGAATGTTTGCATGCCATGTAAACAAATCAATCTAAAGAGGGCGAGCTGTGACCCCAACTGTAGGTATTTTTTCTCTCTAAATCTCTTCTAAATCTTTAATAAGTCTTTTATGAGAGAAAGTTTGTAATTTTTCATTAACCGAAGTTCTGAGCAGTGCTGTGTCAATATGACGACCTGCTTTTTTCATTTTGGATATTATTGATATATATATCTTTAATTGACAACTAAAATAAGAATCGTTAATCAAAGAATTAATTTGTTTGTGGAATTATAGCCTTCTCTTTTCATCTTTAAATAAATAAAAAATAAAAAATAAGCCAATAAATAATAAATAAGCCTCAGAAGGCAATCAGATTGGGATGGTGATGCTAATTTTCTTTTCTTTTTTTGTCTTTACTTTTACTTCTGATTATTGATGTAGTTACTGGAATTTTACCAGGTATATTTTACTTTGGTAAGTTCATAGCTTCTTCATTTTATTTAAACTCGCTAACTAAATATTCCTTTCTATTATCACATGGCTCTTTAGCTGACTTTTATTTAGAAGAAGACAGAGTTTTTTGTGACGCCAAACTTAAAAATTTTAATGATTTGCATGTTGCAATAGATTTGATTTCTTTATCAGGAGTATTAGAAGAAGGTTGCTGACGAACTGGTATTGGAGGAAAATGCTTAGGTTCATATATTTTGTCCAGTTTAATACCTGATTATCGACTCATAGTGATTCCGCGGCTACGACTTTTTGATCTAATTGATTGAATTCCACTGCTTTGTTAGCTTTATTTTGTTTTATTTTATTGAGGATTGAGCTGTAGCACTTTGATTCCTTTTCGACTTGAGCTGGAAGTCTGATGATTATCGCTGATATTCATCAAGAACAATAATTATAAATTATACAAAAAAATTACCGATCAATTAAATCAATTAAAATATTACTCTTATTCTCAACTTTGGGCTCTTTATATACTAAAACTTGATTATCATCAAAAAATGCTTTTTTTATTTGAAATAATTGAAAATAAATTGAAAAAAGAGCATAATAATTCAATGTTAATACAACATAAAATCAAGCAAATAAGAGTGCTCCCCAAGCAGTCATCACTGAAACCCCACCAACAGGCACTATTTTAGCAAAAATAGGTTGTCTACCATGAATTGCAGAAATGAAGAGAGGAGTGATAAACAATAATTGACCTGCAATGAATCCACCAGCAGCTATTTTCAGAGGAATACTACCAGAATTAACCATTGAACAAGCAAATAGTCCCAAACCTATATTGTATCAAAAATTACTATTCGACATATTATAGACTTGCGCCTTAGCAAACAACGCACTTCCTTCCTCACTAAGCTGTCCTTGATGGCCGAATCTCGCTCCCAAGATAACACCAGCTCCCATACTTGCGCAAGCAATTTTGAAGAAAAGATTGAATTTTACGTTCATTAAGTTATTATTTATGATCTACTATCTACTTGAAAATATCAATCGCTATCTTCTGAGAGGAGATCGCCTTTCTTGTTTGGAATGTCAGCCACTTCTTATTTTTTAGGTTTGTAAACCTTCTTTTCCTCTTCTGGAAGTTGATCAACTCTTACATAAGTTTTCTTCTTTTTTTCTCCTTCCTTCATTTAATTATTTCCTTCTTTCACATCTTTTTCCCGATATTCTGTTTTTGGTTTATATTCTTTATATTCTTTTTTTTCAACTGGCACTTCATCTTTTGGCTATTCTTTGCGTTCTTATTTTTATTTTCTAGACCACACTTCTTTTGGTTTCTTTTCTTCATGAGCCCTCGGCTAAATTTCTTTATATTCCATTTTTTTGACTTATATATGTCTCGGCTAAGGCTTTGGTGCTTCAGTTTCTTCTACTTTGCTTTTATTTCTAAAATTTCCTAAAGATAATCCGACGTTTTATGCTTCAGTTTTAGTATAATGACCTGAATTATTGAAAAAATACGTGCTTTTTCTTATAAAATTTGTTTTTACACTTCCTACTTATTGCAAGGTGCTTTTCCAGTTGCCTTGTCAATGTACACTTTTTTTTATCTTTCTCCATTTTAATTACGATCTCTGTGATCTCCTCTATCTCTACGACCTCCTCGTTCACCACCATCTTATCTTCCTCCCCTTCCTCTTCCTCTGCCGCCCCTTCTATCTCCTCTTTCTCCTCTGTCTCCTCTATCTCTATTTCCTCTTCCTCGTCCTCTACCTTATCCTCTTTCTCCATTTCTATTTGCGCCCCTAAAATTTCTATCTGAGACAGTGATTTTTATTTTTTTGTGATGATCAATACTATCATTGATCCATACCTTGACAAGTTCAACATTGACTTTAAGATCCCAAGTACCTTGGACTTATTTGTTCATATAGATGTTGATTATATCCTTGTTTCCTTACTCCTTCAATTCACGCACCTTCTTATCAAGCACATTCTGCTATTCACATTCCAACAACACCCAAACTTATTGTGAACGAATTTTAGCTTCTTCGAGGCGACGCAGTTGTCCTTAGACTGAATTGTAAGATGAAATGTACTGAATTCAGGAGAACGATGATCAATGGCCTTACTTGTTGATCCGCCATTGGCATGGTTCGATTGAGTTGAAGTCCCCTGTTTTGAGGAATGACCCTTCTCGTCGTCTGAATCAGGCTATTCTTCGCTTTCATCAGAATAGTCCACCCATTCTAGTTTAACTCAGTATTACTCTTTGACTGTTTTTACCCTTATTACATAATATATACGATTGATTACAACAAACTATGAACTGCTCCACGCGAACTATTATTCAAAAAAATACTATTTGCAAATAAATACAAAAATACGAAAATGTTCAATTTTACAACTTAATTGTTAAATATTATTTATGTACAATTCTCACAAAGTTATTGAGACAAGCTTAAGTTTCAATCATTCTCTCCACTCTCTGTTGTCAAAGATAAAATGACCTAACATGTTGAAAGCAGCTTCTGGTTGATCAGTTGGCACCATATGACCGGCATGATTTACCAAAACAAACCATAGATTACCGGAAACTTTTGACCAACCTTTTATTTCTCCATGAACAGTCCAAATCTGTTTAGTTGTTCTTTTCCATTGCGCAATTCCAGGCCAATTGAGCCCATTCAAATAATTTAAGACTCCAGGAGTATTGACGACAAAATCATCTTGACCATTATAGATTAAAACTCTAGTTAATGAAAGACATTTTATAACTGAGCCAGCATAACTGCGGGAAATATCAGCAGCAAAAGCATTATAGACGTCTTCATTTCCAGGTACATAATAGACGTCTTATGGAACACCAAGTCGAGTTTTACTATCGTTGAGAATCTTAGCGAAGGTCATATCTGGATCAGAATATTTTCTAAAATTGTAGGTACTCATTCCTCCCCAGAATTTAGCTCTAGTATCATCATTATTGGTCAAAAAGTCAAAATATTTTGATGCCTGAATAAAATAATAGTTACATTTTTATAATCTCCTAATTCAATATGATGAATGGCTTGAGTTTGGAACCAAGTGGATGTATCTCTGAATTTATTTGACACAATTCCAACACTATAGAGATATGAATCATAAAAATTGATTTGATGTAATGGATCAGTCCATCCATCTCCAATTGCTATTCCTTACAGTACTATTCCTGTATAATTCATAAATGTTGAATTTCCACCAACTTTTTAAGCGAAAGCTGGAATGTAATGTCCAGCAAAAGATTCTCCAGTTATATAGAGTGGACATTTTTTGAGTGCAGGCCATTGCTTATAAAGATTAAAGAGGAAATTAAGTAAGTGATCAGCAGCTTGAGTGGCTGAGCTCACCAATGGTTTGCTTTTATCTTTATTGAAGGAAAATCCAACAGTCAAAGGATTGTCGATAAACAAAGTATGTCCCATAATGTTCCAGGAATTAGCAAATTAACCGGTACGATCTTTGGTGATCCGAATAGGACCCAATTAAGTGAATGCGCCGAACTGAGAACTGCTCCCTGGCCCTCCTTGAAGCCAAATAATGAGAGGTACACGAACGTCAGGAACAGTGACACTGTGTCCGGAGGCAGCAAACAGACTGTAGTACATTCCTGTGGTTCCTTTAGGGTAGTACCAATCGATTTATTCGTAGCCTACATGAATGGGGTTGTACCAGAGTAACACTCGTAATGCATGGCATCAGTACCGAGCTTTTCTTTCCAGAAGTCGGTAGTGTTGGTGAAAGTTGCTGAGACAGTGAAGATGGCCAGCACCAGGATCAAAACCTGATAAGAATTCATATCTATTAATATTATGAGAATTGTAGAAAATATAATGAAGATGACAAATATCATTCAATCTTTCATGGAGATTTATTACTGTTCATCTTTCAACAAAATTATTTTAAGATGAAAATGAGATAATTATTGCATCTGTATTTGATTAATAAATGATGGGGTTGGGGTTGGGGTTGGGGTTGGGGTTGGGG
>DYPS01000165.1 GCA_020719775.1 Desulfosporosinus sp.
ATAGATGCTAATTTTACTCCATCTTTATCTAACACTATTTTATTATAATATTATCAACATATTATTAACATTAACATGAACATAAAACACAGTCTTTCAGCTCTATGCCGGGTTTAGCCGACTATATATTAAACTTTGCTTCAATTTTCTCTTGATCAATGATAGACTGCTGTAATTCTATTATGCTATTTAAGGACTTTTAATCAAGTTTTTCTTTGGCTTTTGTAATTCAGGTTATTCAAATTTTTGTTTTATCTTCTTGTTTTAACACACCTATGGATCTAATTTGCTTTGTTTTTTATCTTTTTTCATCAGCTTCCTCATGTACTGGTTTTATTCATCTGCTGTAAATTTATTAAAAGCTGTGTCTTTTACATATTTAAATCTTTTTTATCTATTTTAATCATTTTTTAATAAGTCCGGAACATCCAGTTGCCAAAAAATGTAAAATCTAATAAAAGCGATTAAAAGTTAAATAAATAACAAAAATGTTATGATAAACCCATTGAAGTTTAAAATAGTTGGGAATGTTAAAGATTCTCCTATTATCTTTATATAGAGATTAATTGACAAATAACAGAAAATTGAGTCTTGTATTACCATAATATGAAAGTGGGCACACATAATAGCATTCAAAAGCTAAGTAAAATGTGTTTGCTATGCAACGAGTGCAATTTGTTCCTGCATCTTGACAGTTCATGCAAGTTCCTATGCAATTTTAACAACTATTTGTTATTGAATTGCCAAACATCTGAGAGGGACAGCTGACTCCACATAAAAAGTTATATAGAAAAGTTCCATTCACACATGAAGTACAATTTGTCGCCAGTAAACTGAATGAAGAGCAATTCAACTGACATAGTTCGCAAGCCTTGGATGTTGTGTTTCCGAAATACCCAAAAGGACAAACATCGTAGCATCTACTATCGCCAGAATGTAAGAAGGGATGGATTGGGTCACACGTTTGTGAACAAATTGAAAATATTATGAAGTTGTATTCTTGATATGTAAATGCATTCGCAGTTAAAGCAGTGCTAGTAAAGGAAAGCTAATAATAAAATTGTCCGTACAAATTAAATGATGGCTAAAAGCCGACAAAAGTGTTGTTATATTCCATTGGGCATCCGGTTAAATCCCTATATATTTAAATGCCGACGGAACTTGCTATTCCTCCAAATGGTCCTATCTGTGCTATTTGGTCGTTTTAAAATATTCCGTTTGATGATAATTGAGTTAGGTTGAAGAACAGAACATGAAAAAAAAACTGATTAACAAAGACTTGGTTGGATGCAGATAAAGTGAAGTTTACATTTGATGCCGTTAGGGAAACAAGGTTAAGTGCAAGACCTATTTCAAAGTCAGCCACTTCTGGTTGAAAATAAAATTAATTTAATTAAACTAAAATTTTGGTTTAGGTTTCCGAATAACCAGTAAACGAATGAGCTGCAAAGATTGTGAGAGATGAAGAAACCATATCAACATTGAGGGTATTTGGAAAGAGCTAAATAAATAGCATGTTTTTGATAGAGTCGTCAATTACTATATATGACAGTTGAAGTTGATACAAACTAGATCCCTTGTTCGACATAACATTAACCCCCAGATAGGTTGATGCAAGTGTATTTATGTGAGTTAGTAGATGGAACCCATAAGCTAGCTGGGAAAAGCTAAAGTCAATATTTTTAAATCCTATTCCCGCACTGTATAAACTTCGAGATGTCAATAAAGGTACGCTATATATTTTTGAAGGTCCACCGCTTCCACTTGCTTGGTAGAGGGTTATTATGTCCACTGCCGGAATATCGAATGTTCCTGAATAACTTATATTATACCTGTTTAAATATTTGAATTGCCTGGCGCAAAACTTATCGGGACTGAACTGCAGCGAGTCCTGATAAAGTCATTCAAGATAAATAGAACTACAAAGCTTTTTAAAAATAGCATAGT
>DYPS01000083.1 GCA_020719775.1 Desulfosporosinus sp.
CCAACCCCAACCCCAACCCCAACCCCTGTCTTTGGTGTTCAAATATGCTACATTAATGCTATAAAATAATGCAAGGATATGAGTAAGTGATAAGAATCACAGTAGTACCATAACTCAATTTTTACCAATCCCACTCTGAGGTCGCTTACCTCCACCATACTTTTATTTATATTGCGCATAATCCATTCCCTTCTTTTTATTGTCCTATTTTTTCTTTTATGTTGATGAAGTAACTGGCCTATGATATTTCTACTAATTTTTCTTCATGATGTTGCGATATGCTTATGCTTGTTACTCTTTCTCCATCTTTTATGGAGAATTTTCTACTTCTACTATTTCTGTCACTCCCAATTTTTGAAGATATTTGGCCTGCCATCTTTTTCTTTGTTCTTTTTTTCTCTTTACAATGTCATTATACAATGCTTCTCTATATTCCCTAATCGAAAACTTTTTATTATCATCCATTGATATTTCTGAATAGTTTTAATTTTACTGATTATTTATTTACATACGATCTCTTCTGCTTCATCATGAAAATCTTTGACATATCTGTGATTCAAAGCATCAGCGGCACTGTATCTCAAATTTGGATTAAATGTCAGGAGATGTTTTAGCAAATCAAGGGCATCCTAAGATGCAGTTGGAAACATAGAAGTAAAAGTTTTCTTTTTCGGAATGTTTGTACTAGCTATAATATTCGCAGCTAATGGAGATTAAATAGCTTCAATATCCTTTTGATTCGGTCTTCCTACTAATTCAAGAATCTTTTATATTTGATTCAATGTAGAATTTCCAGGAAAAATAGATTTTCCATTTATCAGTTCTCCTAAAATACAACCAACTGACCACATATCCACTGCTTTTGAATATTTAGTCGATCCCAAAAGAATTTCTGGAGCCCTATACCATCTCGTTGCCACATATTAAGTAAGTACCTGTTCTCCAATTTCTTTTGGACAGTTCAGCGACCGTGCAAGTCCAAAGTCAGCCACTTTGCAATGACATTAAGAATTGAGGAGAAGATTACTGGGCTTGAGATCGCGATGAATAAGCTATCCTGAGTGCATATATTTGAGAGCTTTAAGTAGTTGGTACACGATGAATTTTTTGTGAATTTATTCGAGAATTCCCGCACGAATGACAACATGAAGGTCTATATTAAGAGTCACAAACCTGTCTCCATAAAATCGAACACTAAATACAAATCCTTGTTGTTTTATGCTTTGATGATGTTCAACAAACGAATGATATTTTAGTGACCTAAATCGATCAAAAGATACCATTTAGTTACTGCAGAAACATGACCTAACGAAATGTGCGTTGGGCATCTGTTGCATTGTGAAATGCATCGAATACCTATCTAAGTTAATTACTACTTTTTTGAGGGCGACGACCTGTTTGAGTTTTCTATCAACTGCTTTCCAGACTATACCATAGGCTCCCTTTCCAAGTTTTTCTACAATTTAATATTTCTTTAGGATATGAGGCTCAATTTCTTCAGTCATGTATAAACTTTAATATGAAAGCAATTGAATAAAAAGTTCATAATCTCAGAATATAAATCAAAACTAAGCGAATTGGAAGAAATTAATAAATTGAGTTGCAATTTTTAAATTTATTTGAAAAGATCATTAAAAAAATTGTAATTTTTCATGACTAAATTATCAGAAACTGTTTTTATAATTATGTGATAAATCATCAATAATTAAACTTTTTTTGCGATTGTCAAACATAAAGCTAATTTGATTTAAATATTTGAATGACACTTGAACATATTAATTTAAAATGGATCCCAATCTCAATCGCAACTCTATGGGTTCTCGGGCTGGAACTGCCATTAAGCCTAAATTTGGTGCAGGAAATACTGTTGCTCCCTCAAGACAGGGAACAGCTGGAAGAGTACTTTTACTCTAAATTAGGGACTTAATCCGCTTGGAGGAGTCGGCGCAACCGTTGAAGTCAAAGAGAGACCTTTAACAACAGGTGGAGGAATTAATGGTCCTCAAGGAGGAGCATCTCAACGCAAGGTCTACGACCGCAATTACTACGTGACAAAGATGAAATAAAAAATGATGGTAGTTTTCAATATATTCAGAGCGTACAAGAAGAAACAACTAAACTAAAAGCAAAGAGCTAACAAATTGGTAAAGAGCAACAACTCTACAATAAACTCGAAGCAAGACTTGAAGAACTTAATAATGAAGTAAGACAATTAGAGGGACAGCTTGCTGATTACAATTTGGCTTTGGATAAGCTTAGGACTAACACTCGACCTGAAGATGTTAAGAATACATTCCAGCATGTTAAAAATAGTAACTAAAAGTTAAAAAGCGAATTAGATGAAATTTTTATTGAACGTAAAAAAATTGAGGAAGAATCTGAAAACATTCAAAGCTAATTGCAAAACATTCACAAACAAATGTAATTAAGACTCAACTAACTTGATCCCTTTCAAAGAACAGAATATCAGAAACTCATCAATGAAAACAATGAACTTATTAGTTAATACAACAGCAAACAAGTTGCAATGGAAGAATTGTTGAACAAACTGGCCAATGCTGAAAATAAACTAAGAATGGACAGTCAGAAGTTAAAAGGACAGATTTTGAAAGAACAAATTAATTAATTATAAGTTAAAAAAACTGATTATTAAATCCAATTAAATGAAGCCAATTTAAGTATTCCTGAAGCCAGAGATAGAATTTTGGCAAGAATGAAAGAAGATAATAGCTCAATTGGCAACATGGAAAAAAGGTACATATTGAATAATCAAGAAATAAAGAAGTCAAAAAGAACATCGATATTTATGAGAAAAAATTGAGAGATCTTGAAGCAATGCTAGAGGATAAAAAAACTGAAGAATAAGATAAGAAGAAATATTAATTCCTTTATCAAAGAGACAGGGAAATGTAAGAATTTTTAAATAGCTTTGATAAAATCAGATCCAGTTAAATTAGTTAGTTGAGTAAGTTGGAAAAAAATATAAGTGAAGTGTTAGAACAAACTGCCAAGGTTCTATAGATCAGTAATCAACTTCCAACTGGCCCCAGTTTTGCAGTCAGTAGAGGAGATAAAACTCAAAATACTTTAGCTCAAGCCAAGGCTGAATATTAAATTCGATTAAATAATTTGAGAGCTCTTTAAAATACAGAAAAAAGAACAGTTTAAGTATTTTTTTTTTAATATAGGAAATAAGCAATTTGAAGGGAAATATTCAAAAGATGAAAGATTAAATTCTTGAAAAATTTGATAAGGTCGAAGAAATTAAAGAAAAATTAAACAAAAATAAAACAAAATTGCTCGAAGATGAGAAATCTTTAACCCAAATCAAGGACAAGATTAGTCCCACAATAAATAACTCCGACTATGAAGTGAACATCGCTGAAAAGAAATATCAAATGCATGACCAATACTCAGTTTATAATGCAAATGAGAGAAAGCTAGCCTAATTATAAAGCAAACGATATTATCTAAAGCAATACATAAACACAAAATCAAAGGACATAAACTATGAAGATATTAAAAACTAATGTATGAGCTTCTCAGAATAACTAAATAAGAAGCTAATCAAATGATCATTCAAATAAATGCATTCTTTGCTTTTTGATACTAACATTATTTAATTAATAAAAAATAAAAAATAATATGAAATGCTTAAAAACTATTAATTTTTATTATTTTTAATAACTATTTGAAAATGGAGCTCCAATTAATAAAATAATATTAATTAATAACTTTAATCCAATTGTATTTTATTCAAAGATCACACAAGACCATTTTAAAGCTTCAAATATTATAGCACTAACTTCTTCCAAAGACGAACCACAAACTATTCACTATCATCATCTAATAACTGCTTCAATATTTTTATTATTTTGTCAGGATGAGAACGACTTAATAATTTTTTTTCAACTAAGGCTATAAATTTTTCTTCGACACCTCCCATATATTCATTGCTCATTTCTTCAAGCCAAGGTCTGATATATCTCTCAAGAACTACACTTTTTGATAATTTTTCCCAATTAATCGAAAACTACCAAAGTTCTTGTTTATTTTGAGGAATTCTTTTTGTTAATTATTTAATTATTTAATTCCTGCGTTATTATTCCTATTTGTCGACTTCTTAATGTGGAATTTCTGGAATATTTAGTTCAATAAGCTGAGGCTATTTTTCTTTTTATTCATATATTTTTTCATATCCATCGAATAACTAATGTTTTTGCAGCTCTTTTGGTTTTGCAATTTATTGCTGAACAATTTTTGGTGCTTCAACAATTACTTATTCTTAAACTCTTTCGTTTTCCAATTGAATTTCTTCCATAACTGCTTTTACTCTTTTTGCATGAGCAGCTTGTTGTAATCTTTTTTACTCAATTGCAGCCTGCTCTTCAGGTAATGGAGGATTTTATTCCATCATAATTTCTTGATCTTATTGTTCTTCTCTCTATATAAATTTTCGTCTTTCTTCGTTCAAAAACTTTTAAGTTCTTTTTTACAATTCGTCTTAATCTTGATTAATTTCCTTTTCTAATCTACGATATTTTGCCTTTTCACGTTCTCGCTATCTTTCTTTCTCCTTTTTGAGATCTCTTTACTTAACTATTAAAACAAACTTACTTTTTCGCGCTATCGCTTCAACCATTGTTCTTACTTTTGATGGAAGTTGCGATCTAATTATTCTAAAGTTTTCTTTTTCATTTTTTATCTTTCTTTTTCTCTAGGATGCTCCTTTCTCTCCTCTTCACGCAATCTCTCTGCAGCTACTTTTTTTACTTCAGACTAAATAAAAAATAGTCTTACATTTATTATTCGAAGAATATCTTCAATTTTTTGTTTATACTTTTTGTCCTCTCGGATTTGATAGACTTCGAGTGATTAATATTATTTGGCTTCGTTCATTCCAGGTGCTTGCTTAAAAAATATGTACCAAGTAATTTCTTTTTCCACTAATCTCTCTGCATTGTCATCCACTCCTTTATAAAATTTTACGTTTCTGAACTAATTTTCAATTATAAATCCTTATCGAGAATGCGTATATTGAAAAAAAGTCGTTTAATTCTCATAATTTCCTCTCCGGTTTCGAGTTAAAAATGACAAAAAGGCAAAAGTTTTCCTCTGTTATCGGCGGTACGTTTGAAATTTTTGACTGCGCCGAACTCGTTCAAGAGCCTCTGCATCGTTTCATTCGAGCACTCCTATGGTATATTTTTTATAAACATTTTTTGCCAAACCTTTTGCTCTGGCCTCACTATATTGCACATATATTACTTGGCACTCCCAGCGGATTTACAGTAATATTGCCGCCATGAGTAATCATTGGAGTCATTGTGATTGGGTCAAGCACTACATAAAACAATTGATACCGACTCCCGGGTTGTACGTATAGCTGTGCGGAAACATAATCAAAAAATATATATCTGACTGCTGACAACTCTTATAAACTCTGTTTGATCAAATTATTAATTTTTCAAGAAAAATATTAAAATAGATTAAAAAAATCAAAGTTTCAATTTCACAATTTCATTCTAAGCATTCAAAATAAATTAGAGTGAGAAAAATATTAATTATTCTCATTATTAAGATTAATGCAGCTGTTTCTTTAATTTGATATATTTTCCAAAAAAAGATTAATATGTGGAAAGCAGTAGGTAGTATACACAGTGGTGAAAACAGATCAATTCGTTCTAACCACTCAAGATTAGACAACTAGTTCTAATCTTTCCATCGCAACATTTAAAATCGATCAGTGAGCATCTCTGCAAGAAGAGATCAAAGTTTTTGTTATTAGTATCTTCTAAAAAAAAGAGAAGATCAAAATTTGACAAGTAAATCAAGGGTTAAATCATAAAAAAATTTAAGATATGACGAGACGAATAAAGAAGATATTTTTACATCCATACGTAACATTTTAGGGAATGAAATTAATGATAGTCGAGTAACTTTAAAGGAAAATGAACTGGGCCAATCAAAAATGCCTGAACCTTCAAGATTACGCTAAAGTGATTAAGATAAAAATGAGAAAACAAAAAGATTGGCTCTAAATAGAATGAAAAACTTAAGAAAATAGCAAAGTAAATTAAAAAAAACTTTGGAAGATGAGTTTATGACATTTAAAAATATGTTTTATCAAATATAGGATTATGTACACAGTCAAAATTAAAATGAAAAGAAAATTGAATAACTTAAATGTTAAACAGAAGACGTAGATATTGAACTTCTAAAAGGAATAGTTAATGAAGCAATAAGTGTTTAGAAATATTTTTTTGAAATGGATCGTAAAAAGATGGTAATTATGGATAATTTGATATCCGATTGAATGTTATTTATTTCATACAGGTTTATCAAAATATTGATTAATTTACATAAAACATCAGTGAATTATCATCCTCATATTAACTGTCGAGTTTTTTACCAAACATTTGGTTTGTTACGCTTTTTGTCAAAGTAAATACAGTCTCGATTGTAAGATCTAATAGCACAATTGTTTTCATGTCGGTCAAATGTTTAAAATGGCCTTGAAGTGATACGTTCTCCAAAGTTAATTTTTTTATAGCTTTGGTAGTGTGAATCTTCGCTCATTTGACTCTTATTTTTTGTTTAATTGTAACCTTCTTATTTAAAGCAATCGATTAAAGTTCTAGCTGTTTATCCTCCTTCTTCTACAATTATAGTATTTTGAGGAATTTCACTTATTTTTGATTCATTCCAAATTTGTTGTATCTCCAATTAATGATTTATACGAGGATCTCTCAATTAACTCATAGTAATTTTATGAGCTGCTTTTTTTATTTCTTGTTCATTGAATTTTTCAAATACTGCATCATTTACGTTTTTAAAATGTATTTAACTATGTTTAGAAGAATATTAAGTTTATTCCTCCAAAGTTTTCATTCTTTTTAACATACAATTGCGTTGTGTCGATTAAGACTGCTTCTAAAACCTAATCTTTGGTGTATTAATTATTTGTACCGCTGGTTTTTTTGTAAAACACACTTTAGTCTCAGTCTTAGGACAGTAATTTTTTTATATTAAAACAGTTCTAGGTGGAGGTGAGTGACAAAACTTGATATTAGGACTCATCTGCGGTCGATGAACTGGTGAAAACATAATGATCTGCTGTTGAGGTGAGTTGGCATTATTTTCTCTTTTGAGTAATGGCATATGATTTGGTGGGGAATTGATAATAAGGTGTGTTTGTTTACTGGTTAACTCTATATTTCTAAATTGCTGGAGCTTGAAGCTAAAAATATTCTTTTGCTGGCCGCTTTCACTCATTAGTGAACTTTTCATCTCTTATCTTTTTTATTGTCGTTGATGATTAGATTCAGTCGCTATGTTTTACTGAAGAATCTAGGCTTCTTCGACACTACTACTACACAGTAATAATTTGCAATTCAAGAGTTGCTCCATATTTAATAATTTCTATAAACAATCATCAGTCAGCTTAAAATGAACAGGAATTATTTAGATTTCCAAAATAGTATCTGCAGACATATATATGAAGTTATTCTCGAAAACTTCTGATATAAGACTATGTCTTGTTTTAAATATATTAAATTCATCAAAATCAAAGTAATAAATAAAAAAATGGAAGATAAAGCTTTATTTTATTGATTTGGCAAATATTTCAAAAAAGAAAGAACATAAAAGCCAAATGAAGTTAGTAATTCTGCTTTTAAACACTTTTAAAGATGTTATTAAATTTATTGACAAAAAAAGTTAAAAATATTCGCAAACTGTATGAAGAGTCAATTTCATTAAGGACAATTATATTTAACAGGAAATGATACGAAAATGACTTCATCAATAACTATATCTTTGTTCAAATCAAAATAAAAACAAATATTATATTATTAAATATTAAATGTTCAAAGTTCGTAGAATTTTAGGTCAACCATTGAAATATGCTACAACATCGGTTGAAGGAGTGCTCAATCGTAAAACTGAGATATAAAACGCTTTAAAATAGCATGGTTGTGTATGTTTAAAGGGTATTGAATGGACCCCTCAACAACAGGTTTAGTTCACTAAAGGAATGTGGAATGATGTAATTAAACTACCAGAATCTCTTAGTTTTAACAATCAGGATTCTGTTTATAAGGAAGTTGCTAGAGTTGGTAACATTAAAATTGATGGAACCATGAAAGATTCTCAAAAATAAGCTGCTTATTGGCATCAGGATGGTAATTTTTGGGGTAAAGGGAAAAATCATATTTTTAATGTGCTTCAGACTAAAATTGAGCCGACAAAAGGTGGTTCAACTCATGTTATGGATTTAGTAGAAGGAGCCCGTTTTATAAAATAAATGAAGCCTAAACTGTATGACTAGATGCTATAACTATAAGGAGTTACCGATTTAGAGCAGATTAAGGACTTTATGCTTTATGGAGCAAAAAATACCCTAAATGTTGAAACAATTACTATTCATAAATTATTGACAAATGTTTAATGGAATAACAGCTAAACTCTTTATCTGACGACCTCAATTCAGAAGGTGCAGAATATCAAGACAAAGTAATAATCAAAACTTAATATGTCCTAAATAATTGCAATGCTTGAAAAAGAGATGGGTTATTATGCTCATCAGTGGGAAAAAGGAGATGCTTTGATTTGGGATAATATTCAAACTATGCATCGCTCATCAGGATAATTTGAAGGGCCGCGCCTTTTGTTCAGAACTCAAGGAAGACTTAATTGATCACTCAATTATCATCATTATTTTAAATTAAATCATTCAAAAAAAAGAGAAATAATTATTTAAATATATTTCTTTATTCAGAGTTGTTTTTTTTGATATGTTTCGATATGATAATTATTTAAAAGCTATTAGTTTATTTTAATTTTAATAATCAATGATAAATACTTCAAAAAAATTATAATTTTTGATATTTTCTCATAAAACTAGTAATTGAATAAAATCGAGCGTATTAAAAGATTTTAATAAAAATCAATATTAAATGAGAGAATATTCGAAATACATCATCATTCATTGTTCCCAATAGACTTTGTGAGTCATAATATTGTAAAAATCGTCTCCAGTCACAAATCCATCATCATCAAGATCAGCCTTCACGAAAATTTTATCAAGATCTTCATCATTTAGGTCTTCTCCCAATTCTTGAGCAACTTTTTTAAGCTCGGCAACTGAAACTTTACCCTAAATAAATGATTAAATACTGCTTTGTTGATATCGAAAGATGTAAAAACTTTGTCAACTTCAGCTCTGCTATCTTTATCGCTAAGTTTAGCAGTTGCAAGTCTCAAAAATTCAGCAAAATCAATACCTCCTGATTGATCATCATCAAGTTCTGCCAAAATTTGATAAACAAATTTGTTTTGTCCTCCAAAACCTAGTTGTTCAAATGCTCTTTTAAGTTATTGGGGATCAACAATTCCACTAAGATCACCATCGAATATATCAAATGCAGTTTTTATATCCTTGACCTACTCAATAGGTATGGTCATTGTTACATAATCTTCGGCTTTCCAGACTTTTTTCTATGGGACTTTGGAAGGTTGAGTGGGAGTAGCTTTCTTCATGTTGTTTTAGATTTTTTAATAAAAAATTATTTCTGAATTAATTTCAGCTCACCTATAAACATCTACACATATATCTAAGTTCTTCTATACTAAGAATTTATCAATTTTCGAATCCTACGATTTCATTTATCAATTAAAAATCAAATACAAATACTAATATAAGAAGAAAACACACAAAATATAGTTCGAAGGGTTCTATGAAATTTACTGATAACTTAAAAGTTGTCATTTTTGTAGACTTCTGATTAATAATATTATCTTAATTAGTGATCAAACTTTTTTATTACTCAATTGTTAATAGAAAAAGAATTGAAGACTTACAGAGAATAGAAGAAGGGTTAAATGCAGCCCCATCTATTTTTTTTAGATCTGGATATTATATTTTTTATTACCAACAAAAATGAGCTTCAATCCCAACGATTACGTGACCCCCTACATTACCCTCGAGGAAGTTCTTGAGATCAAAAAGGCTTTCGATCTCTTCGACCGCGATCTTGGAGGAGCCATTGACCCTAGAGGTACTTACTTGCGTTACATTAGAACTCAAAGTTGCCATCAACTCCCTCGGTATTGAGGCCAAGGCTCAAGCTGTTTATCAGATGATTGCTGAGCTCGACAAGGACGGCAGTGGTCAGATTGAATTCCCTGAGTTCATTTACATGATGACTACTCGTCCTTCAGACAACGAGTCAAGAGATGAGGTTCACAAAGTTTTCATTACTTTCGACAGTCAAAAGACCGGCTTCATTGCCCTTAAGGACTTGAGAAAAGTTGCTAAGGATTTAGGAGAGCTCACTGACGATACAGTCCTTCAAGAAATGATCGAACGTGCTGATTTGGATTTGGACAATCTCGTTTCAGAAGAAGAATTCTACAACTTGATCACCAAAAAAGCTCACTGAAGTGATTTAGCCCACCATTCATAAACTTTAAATTATTGATTAATGATGAATGTATAATTCTTAGAAGGTAAAAAACACAGTCTTTAAAATTAATCATAGTTTCATTAAAGCAGCGATAAGTCATCATTTCATTTTGTTGTACTGAATGCCAATAGATTATCTATATCAAATTAACTTAACTCTACATCATAGCCTTCTATTTCTCTCATTTTAGGTTAAGCACTACTAATTGGAAGGCTCTACTCAAGATGTACATCTTGATTGTTCTATGATGGGGCTTCAAGATCTGAAAAAATAAATGGCAGGTGATTTCTATATTTTGAAATTTTTGTAAACTATCTAGGTTTTTATGATGGTATCTTTTACTTCTCTTTTTAGAGGACCTTCATTTGTCTTGTTCTTATTGCTAATGAATGTGTTATCTTTGTAGTTTTAGTGAAACTGACTTTGAGTTTCACTGGGCTTGGCTTTCGATAGTTTTTCCAAATAATGAATGGATCTGATTATTATTTTTTCTGAGCTTGATTGTATTATATCATTATACCTTTCAAAGAGCAATCATTTGAAAGTTCAATATTTATTTATATCAATTTTATATCTTGTACATAAATATATTATTTATCAATTGCAATTATATTGTATCATGCTTACTTTTGG
>DYPS01000084.1 GCA_020719775.1 Desulfosporosinus sp.
ACTAAATCACTAAATCACTAAATCACTAAATCACTAAATCACTAAATCACTAAATTACTAAATCACTAAATCACTAAATTACTAAATCACTAAATTACTTATTCACTGATTCACTAATTCACTAATTCACTAATTCACTCATTCACAGATTCATTCATTCACTGTTTCACTAATTTACTCATTCCCAGCTTATTGCTTCAATTTTGATAAACTATGTAGTTTTTAATGGATAATTCTAATAATTGATAATAGTGCAGACTTTGTATGAACATCAACAGCCTCTTCGTCCAGTAATAAATATACAACTCCCTTGTGATAGAGCTGGAATAAACTGTTAAATTGCAGTGCATTGAACTGAATATATAACTGAGTAACTTTGTTCTTCATGTAGCCCATTTATCCAAAGTTAACAAAATAAGAATGTAGATCTATAAATAGTTTTATAAGGCTTTGGAGCAATAGCTTCATCAGATAGAACCACCTCAAACTCAAAAAGACATTCATAAACCAACGATCAACCCCTTAGTACCTTTCATTATGACTTTTAAACAACCCTAACCCCAACCTAAAATAGTCTCAAACATGGTCGCAACTGCCTCAGTTGATTAAAAACAGGTGAAGAGAAGAGGCAATAAAAAATTCCCAATAAAATAGGATGTGTAAAGGAAGTTAGTGGAGTGGGTGCTATCTCAGTAATAAAGAATATTATAAATATAGATGCTAGAGTACCAATATAGGCAAATTACAAACAAACATAAAATAAAATTTGGACCAAACATTTTCTAGTAACTTTTGAAGAGGAACCATCTGCAATAATACACCATCTTAGATAATAGAAACGATTAACTTTTTTAATAAAAAGTTCAGTAAGCAATTAAAATGTACAAAACTGAAGAAAAGATAGATGAACCAATTAATTGTTAGAATCAATCTATTACATGCATAGATTTACTGAGGTAACCCAATAAAAATGAGATTATTGAAAACTAATAATACCTTTAAAAACTATCCGAAAGCCCTTCCCCACTCCCGTTCATCTATTTCAACAACCCCATGAACTAAGACAGCGATCATTTCTGGTGGGGCCAATAATAATCCTCAATGTGACTTTTAATTCCCCATTGATTTTAAAAGCTATATTATTTCAAGATTTATCAATAATGGGTGTATACCTTTCCGAACCCAACAAAACCAAAAATATCAATACTGGCGAAAACAGCAAACTATCTTTCATCTCAGCAGAAATGCAAGGTTTAAGTTAACTAAGATAGGTTGGCGCAAGACCATGGAAGATGCAGCCATTCACGAACTTGACATCGGCAACAATAACTCACTCTTCGCCGTATTTGATGGCCATGGAGGTACCACTCTACTCATGTAGGCTCGGAAATCAGCAAGTATGTCAGCAATATCTTCGTCAAGGAGTTGACTAAAAACTAATCATATCAGAAAAAGGATTACATAAAAGCTTTGGATGAGACATTCATGCGCATCGATGAACTCATACAATCAATTGAAGGACAATATTAACTCAGAAAGATCAAATACGCCTCGGAAAACATACCATAGACCAAACAAGAATTCATTGGATCAGCTGTTGGATGCACCGCCAATGTTATACTCATCACTCCTGAGACTTACTACATCGCCAATGCAGGAGACTCACGCTCAGTTCTCTGCAAAGAAGGGAAAGCAGTTGCCTTCAGTGAGGATCATAAACCATAATCTGTTGAATAATAAGATAGAATTAAAAAAGCGGGTGGAGTCATTTACATGGGCCGAGTCAATGGAGGTTTAAACCTAACGCGTTCTTTCGCCGATTTCGACTATAAAAAATCAAAAGACCTCCCCTATGACAAACAAATGATCACTTGCAAGCCCGATATAAAATAAATTCCAAGAAGTAAAGGCGATGAATTTATACTGTTGGGTTGTGATGGTATATGGTAGAAGTATGTGGAAAACAGCCAAGGCATCATAGATATCGTACGCAAGGATATAGAGAAATCTAAAAAAAACCATCAGCAAGTTGTATAAAATTTATTGGAAGAACTGTTGGCAACTGACACCAACTTAGGACTAGGATGCGATAATATGACAGCCATCCTCATCGTGATCAAAAATTGACATAAATCTTTGTCCCTTCCATTCCAGCATTTTATTTATTCACATCATCATTTTGTTTCTTTTATTGAAGTTGCAGAACTTGCTGCATTATTGGGAGATAATAATATTTAAAAGTTTCTATCAGCAATGGATCAGTATCGCCTTTAGGCCAAGAAGGGCTAAGGCACATTCTCATAAGTGTTTATGGCCCAATCGATCAAAACCCACAAATTCGTGGCGATTAAATGCATGAAGAAAAAATATGAAACTATTGAGAAAGTCAAAAAACTCAAAGAAATACAAGCCTTAAAACTACTTACTCCACATGAGCATATCATCAAATTAATAGAAGTTCTCTACGATGAGCCCACAGGTAATCTTTGCACTATTAAGGCAAACTCGCATTAGTGTTTGAACTCATGGAGCAGAATCTATATGAATGTCTAGTTCGCAATAAAAATCTACACCCACATAAGGTCAAAGTTTATATGTATCAACTCTTGAAATCCATCGACTATATTCACGGAAAAGGTATTTTCCATCGAGATATCAAACCTTAAAATGTTCTTATTTCAGGAGATAGCATCAAACTCGCAGACTTTGGATCATGCAAAGGTATTAATTTGTTGATAGTTTAGGTATTTACTCCAAACAACCTTATACTTAGTATATTTCCACTCGATGGTATAGAGCACCTGAATGCCTCATGACCGATGGCTACTATGATGCCAAAATGGATATTTGGGGATATGGCTGTGTTCTGTTTGAAATGATTGCCAAGTATCCTCTGTTTAATGGAAAAGGAGAGTTAGATCAGATTCATAAAATTAATAAAGTGTTGGGGACGCCCAAACAAGCACTCATTGATCTATTTAAGAGTAGAGCTACTCACATGAGCCAAAACTAGTTCAACTTTCCCCAAAAGAAAGGCATAGGTTTCGAAAAAATGCTGCCAAACGGTTCAAAAGAACTAATCGATCTGCTTTATAAACTATTAGCCTACGATCCTTCAGAAAGAATATCTGCAAAAGACGCTTTAAAACACTAATATTTCTCAGATATCCTAAACTACAATCAATAAAAATTCAGATCAACAATTTTCGGTATGCCCCACTCCAGTTCCATAAACAAAGCCACTGAACATGACGATACTCCTTAAAAAAGTATGAAAATAAAAAACAAAAAAAGAGTAGATCAATTAGGCAACGATGATGAGGTGAATTCCCTACCTCCCATCCATCAACTTCGACTCGATGTTAAACTAAATCTCTACGGTGCCACAACTAAGACCCAAGATAATGTGTTCAAAAATACATTAGCGAGCATAAACAAAAAGAAAGAGGAAACTTATATGCTGGGTGGGATCAACGGTAAGAAGATGGATCGATGATCATAAAGATTTTTGATTTGATAAAATTCAATGAGTTATTATTGATTACTATTGATCACTTTTATGAGCGAAACAGATAAACCCAAATAATAGCGCAAGACTGGCATAACTCATCAAAGCAGAAATTAGAAACTTAAAGAAATAGAAGCACTCTATAGATCACAAATCAAGCAGATTTACAGTAGCAGCAAGGAAAAGAACATCAAGGTCGTGGCTGATGGAAAACAGCCAACTGTCGAAGCATAATCTAAAACTAAATTATAGAAAAAATCAATTATTAACAGCATATTCACTCCGGAACAGCCAGAAAGAGGGCTTCTTCAAGTCAAATCAGCCTCAAATTTCAACATTGGTGATAGTGGGTCCAGCAGTAAGTTGTTGCTAGGAATAGAAGGAGAGGACAGAGCGAGAGCTTCCACCTTCCTTAGAGGATAATCAACAAGGACGATCGAAATATTGAGAAAAGAGAATGAAACAAAGGAACTAAAAATTAGAGAACTGACAAATAAATGCGAATAACTAATTTCAAAATTAAAAAAATTCATGCAGCCTGAATAATTTATTGGTGAAATGTAAAATTTGAAGGAATTCTCATAGGACAAAATGTAAAGACTATAAAATTTATTTAAAATTAAAAATTAAGAAATTTTCTTTAAAATTAAGTTGCAAATAATCACTCTGTTGCAAGAGTTTGGAGTGGCCAAGGAACAGTTGAATTAGGTTAATGATATTGCCAGTTAAAGTGCGCTTTTTTCATTTATGGCTCGGAAGTTGAAAACAAGATTGAAAGATTTCAGAAGTAAAGAACAGGAATCTAACTTTTTCATTCAGAAAGACAAAATATTGACACAAAAGCAAGATGAAAGAATTCATTATATAACTGAGACCAATTAATTACTCAAACTGTCAGAAACAAAACTGAAAGGAAAAATAGAAGATCTCAAAGTGCAACTGAACGAATACTTGTAAAAATTAAAAGAAAGGCAACACTAAAATGAAGTCAAATAGAGTTAAATATTCAGAATGAGAAGACAAATTGAAGAACTAAATAGCATCAATCAGAAATTGACCACAGCAGTTAAAGGCTCAAACAGTGAAAAAGTAGATGAGAGAAGAGTGTGGGAAGCAAAATAAAAATAAATGAAACTTCTTTTGAATAATTATTTCGTAGAAAAGAAAAAATTATAATCATAACTGTAATAAAAATAGGGTCATATCTAAGAAATAATGATCAAACAGAAGTTTTTATAGCAATAAAATGAAAGAATAAATCGATAATTGATCAGATGGAAGGAAAGATACGAATGGTTAGACCGTTAAAAATAGGTTAAAATTAAATAGCTTTAAGATGACAAAACCAATCTATTAACTCAGTTCTAGGAATACAAAATAGACCACAATCAAGGAATTTTGATGGAACATCGTTCAGATGTTGATGAAGCAGTGAAAAAAATAGAGTAATATCAGCGTGCCTATCAAAACGTATTGCAATAGTTATAAAACTAAAGAAGATTACTGGAAAGAGCTGAAGAGCAAGGCTAATAGAAGTTATAGAAGATGTAAAAGTAGTGGCTATAGCGAGTGAAGCGTTTATAAAAGTTGAAATAGTAATAAATAAGTGAAATATATTTATAGACTTAGACCCAGTAATCCATAATGCGAGAGTAATTCTAACAGAAGTAAAAGTTACTAGCATAATAAATGCAAGCAAGGATGAAGGCTCTTCTTGCCGAGAAAGACAAAAAGTCAACATAGCAGCTAATAAACCTATAAAACCAGAACGATTAGCTACGCAAAGAAATATAGAACATGTCGAAGTTATTGGATGTTAAATAATCGTACATTAATGTCATCAACAGCAAAAAACAGATTTATGAATGAATAACATTGATTAATATAAGGACTCAAGCTGCAGTCCAATATTTGTTGAATTCTCCAACTTATTTTTGTTGTCTATTAGCATTAATTAACTTATGAGTAGCAGCACTAAGGTTATCCACAGATTCCTTAGAAATCCCAACATTGATAGCAACGTACACAACAGAGTCGCCAATCGCTTCGACCCCTTCAATAATACCGTCTCCACACTCACCGATCCAGCCACACAACGCACTCTCACACTCATCGGCAGCACCAACTCTTCCACCACTCTCGCTTACCGCACACGTCTTCTTCTTCAAAAACTGAAGCCCGATGCAGTTTACGTTCAAGCTTCACCAATGTGGTGGAAATATGCCCAACATGTCGACGTATCCACAACACTATTATAGGTATAAACTCAAGGACTTTTCAGAGAGGCCAGCAAAAAATTCCCTCAACCAACCTATAAATTCTAAAACCATCTAAGAGGAATCCTTTTCAGAACTAGATATCAAGTTTGGAAGTACATTTTTGAAGCCATACTCCGTATATATTAGTCTAATTTCAGAATTTCCTGAGGACTTTGGACTTCTCACACCCGGTTTGGAAACTTACTATGCACTCAAATACGCCTCTGATAACAAAATTCAGCAACATTTCGGAGGACATGTTTTTGATCCACTCACCGTTGAAGCTTTGAGACTTGAGCCTGATCTGTACCCACACACTCTTTTCTGGAAAGCCATCAGAAAAACAACTCCAATGGCATCAAGCTGGACCTCACAATACGATGATTTTATTAATACTCTTCATGTGAGAGGAGGTGAAGCATTTGCTGAGTCAATCGATCGTAGCCGCATTAACTTCCTAGTCGGCTGCCTTTCAAGAATTGCGCCCAAACAAAAACAAATACTTATTGATGCTCGTGACGAAAGAATTTTCAGAGATATTAATGAAGTCAAAGGAAAAAATATTGTTGCAATTGTCAATCAATGGCATATGGAAGGAGTTGAAACCCATTGGCGCAAAATCACTGGAACTGAAGTAGTTGAAACTAAGCAATCTCCCATTGCCGATATGGACATCGATCAAATGCAAGAAAAGACACTTATCAACGAATGGCTCAGAGAATACACATCAGCCGTGACTAAGTCCGAACCTGCCACTTACCAGGATTATTTGACCAACTATCATAAATAGAACTTCGAGAACGAAAGAACCAGACACACCCACCACGATACTCACGAAGACATTCCCGAGCCTGGACAACCCAAGCACGGACACCACCATTGATTATCGGACTAAATATGGAAAAAATTGCCATTTAGAATTAACAACATAAACATCAAAGATTACTCATCGTAAGATCCAAGTTGTATGAAACAAAGTTGTATGAAACAAAGTTGTATGAAACAATAAATTAACTCATTAATTATTTAAATGATCAGACTACACGAATTCATCACTAAGATTCGTAACTGCAAAACCATCGCTGAGGAAAGAGCAGAGTATCAAAAAGAAATGGCTGCTATTCGCGAGTCTTTCGCCGTAAAATTAGTCTAAGTCAGAAGAATGAGGAAGCCCTACGTCCAAGAAATGTCACCAAATTACTGTTCATCAACATGTCAGGCCAATAAACAAACTTCGGACAAATGGAATGCCTAAAACTAATCACCGCCAGCTCACTCATCGAGAAGCGCATTGGCTATTTGGGTCCATATAAAATCATATAGGTCTCACCCAACTTTTCCACTAAAAATCATAGCTTCTTATGATGGCCACCAACCGCATTCGCATTGATCTCAACGGTTCAAATAACAACATCGTCAGTTTAACTCTTTGCGTGCTGAGTGAAATCTGCACAGCTGAACTCGCAAGAGATCTACATCAAGATGTATTAAAGGTAATAATATTTTCACGCAGTGCATCAACAACAATTCAGCATATATCCGAAAGAAAGCCATTCTTACTTCTATTAAGATTGTCAAGAGAGTTCCAGAGTATATTCCTGAGTTTTTGCCTAAAATATCGACCTGTCTTGAAGAGAAGAGTCACGGTGTGTTGCTAAGTTGCATAGCTTTCCTTGAAAATGTTATTCAAATTGATTAGTCTTTGCATCCACAGCTTGTTGAACTTGTTCCCAAAATTGCAAGAGCATATAGACTCATTGCTCAAGAACATAACGCATAGTATGAAATTGGAGGAGTTCAAGATCCATTCCTACAAGTTGCTATTCTCAAATTTTTACGCTCACTTCGTAAACTCAACTCTAACTTTGACAAGCAGCTCGCATAAATTTTAGTTATTTCACACGATACTGTCTGCTCCAGAGCCACAACAACACTAAAAAATGGAGCAAATGCAGTTCTATTCGAATGTTTCCAATGCTTCATGCTGCTTGAGCCAACTCCTCAAATCAGAGAAATGGTGGCCAATGTCCTTTCCAAATTCATCTCAGTCAAAGACGCCAATTCAAAATATCTGTCTCTCTTCAACCTCAATCTAATGACCAAATACGATCTAAAAATAGCCAAAAACCACAAAGGCACAATTTTCGAATGCCTAAACGAAAACGACATCCTCATCCGCATCATGGCCCTAGATTTACTTTACGTAATCGCTGCCCCAGATAACACCCCCTCAATCATCAAAGAACTACTCAACGTTCTCCTCTCAGCCACAGATGAATAATTCATCGTCTAACTGGCCATGAAAATATGTATGATAGTATAAAAACATTCTCATAACAGAAGATGGCATTTCGATACCATTCTGAAAGTACTCATTCTTGCCGATCAAGCAGTCAAAGAAGAGTCAGCAAAGTCATTGGTGTATTTGATTCAATCCACACCACAGCTTCAATAGTACTGTCTTGCCAAATTATTTTTCTCAGCCAGTTAAAATCCCCAAAATAATGCCCTCAGTGGAATAACTCTCTATTTGATAGGCTAATTATCTGATATTTTGTTTAGAATTAAGGGAGTTACAATAAGCTAGCAAAATGTTTTGGATCTAATCGAAAGCATCATATTTAAAGCGGGCATAGGTAATGACACAATTTCTTATGGTATGTCATGTCTGCTAAAACTATACGAAAGATTTACTGACAAAAATCGTATATTAAAGATGATGGGTAGTTTTGAAACTCACTCTGATATGTAGGTGCAAAAAAGAGCATGTGAATATGCAAAATTATTATAAAAATAATGGAATAGCGATAGGAAAAAATAAATTTGTATTCCTGTACCTCCATTCACGAAAACTGTCGAAAGCTTTAAGAGCATACCAGTAGGGTAAACTGACATGGATTTGGATCTGGCTACGTTGAAAATGCCAGATAGATTGGGAGTCAATTATGATTAGCATATTCCTAAAAAGACTTAAACCAAAGAACAAAGAGAAATCAATGAAAAACCTAAAATTCAAATTGAAAAAGGACCCCTCCTTCCACAACCACAACCACCCAAACCGCAGCAAAACATTATGGATGATGATATTTTTAGCAATGTAGTCAACCACCAACCTAAAGAAACAGTACAACCACCTAAACCACCACAAACAGCCAACCATGATATATTTGATAGCGGATTAGGAGGAATAAACTTTGAAACCTCTCCAGCTCCAACTCAACCACCAGTAAATAATAATGATCCTTTCAATATTTTAGGATTAAATATGGGCAGTTCACCTGCCCCACAACCTCCTACCAATACTGGCAATAACTTAGGTTTTGATATTCTTGGCTTTGGTACATCTCCAACAGTTACACAACCACCACCACCACAAAATAATAATAACTTCATGGGAGGCGATTTGATGGGTTTTGGTACTTCCGCTCCTGTCACTCCCCCACAACCTCAAGGCGGATTCAGCTTCAACAACCCTCCTGCTAATACCTTCAATCAAATACCTCCTCAGCAACCCCCACAAAATAATTTTGGATTTAATCTTCTTAGCGGCACCAATGTTCAACCAACTCAACCACCCCAATCCACTCCACCAGCTCAAACCCAAGTGGCAATAGGATTCCAACCAATTGTAAACACAAATCCTAACAAAATTCTAGCATATGATAACCAACACATTCAAATATGGATGGACTGCATAAAAGAAAGTCAAGATAGCACAAAACTTCTCACAACTTATGTCAACAAGACCAATAGTCTAGTAACTGAAGTCACCATACAAGCAGCTGTTTTAAAACACGTGAAATTAACAATAAATCCCTTGAGTTCAACAACACTTCAGCCCTACTCTCGTGAAGTTGTTCATCAAGTAACTTTCATATAATATAGACAATGCTGATTGTAAACTCAATGGTCGGACAGAAAGGAGTTGTGATGAAAATGAAGGTTTCATATACCATCGCCAACCAGAAATTCAATTTCTAGGAAAAAATAGCCAATTTCCCAACTAATGTATGATCATGCGAAATCTCATTCATATATTAAGCCAATATTAATCCGAAACATTACTTTTCAATCCTATTTATTCCAATTATACGTTTTAAACAATCAAATAACGAAAAATAAATGAAAATTACAAAAATATCCAAATTTATGATTTTGTTGTCATTAAAATGTTACTGTTTGCGAGTAAAACTATTATGACTATTGATAGACTTTCAAATTCATGCTTCTATGTATCTTTGTGTGTGCTGCCAATCTTTTCAACTTTAATTATTGACTCTTCCCTTTATAATCCTTTGAATAATATGGACAAAATTAGCATCGAAATCCTGGATATCAGCACAGAAAGCATCCGCTTCGCACTCAGTGGATGTGACGTCAGTCTCGCCAATGCACTTCGTCGCATTATGATTTCGTAAGTCCCAACACTAGCCCCTCATCTGGTGAGCATAATCGAAAACACATCCGTATTGCATGATGAGTTCCTCTGCCAGCGTATCGGACTCATTCCTTTCGTTAGTGATGCTGTGGATGATTTTAAATATCCTTGGGAATGTTAATGTTCTGAGAAAGGAGTCGAAGACTGCCAAATTTGCAAGGCTTACTTCGTTCTTTAGGCAAAGAATACAACAGAAGATGTAATGGAAGTGACTTCTCTTCACATACGCTCAGTGTTTGATCAGTTAAAAAGCGAGGAAGAGGAGACACGGGCAGTACAGCCAGTTCAATATTTTTCAAACAAAAATAAAGAGTAAAAAATAGGCATTCCTATTGTTAAACTTGCCCGCAATCAATAAATCAAATTAAGGTTTTAAGTGCAAAAAGGAATTGGGAAAATGCATGCCAAATGGTCTCCTGTCTCACTGGCTACATTCCAGCCTGACCCTGAAATCAAAGTAGACGACACCATCGACCTAAATATAGGGCAGAAGTACGCTATAAGAGATTCATGTCCAACTAAAGTGTTTGAAGTTCATGAAGGTGTGTTTGAAGTTGTGAACCCATAAAAATGTATTTTTTGCGGGTAGTGTAAGAAGACAGCTGAAGCATTGGATATGACAACTCTGAAGAACTTCCTAAGAATAGGTAAAATTATTGAAATTTAGGGAAAAAGAAAGATCGTTATATTTTCAAAGTTGAGACAATTCTGTCTTTGACCCCAGTTGACATTGTCAAAAAGGCAATGGCAGTTCTACGCGAAAAACTAAAATAAATATAAGAGAGTATTAAATGATATGAATTATTTGTGAAATCCTAAATTCAAATAAGCCATCAACTGAATCAACTCAAGGGGTTGGGGTTGGGGTTGGGGTTGGGGTTGGGGTTGG
>DYPS01000166.1 GCA_020719775.1 Desulfosporosinus sp.
TAAAATAAAAAACTATATTTGTCATATAATTTTTTTAAAATAAAAATTCAAAAATTTATGAAAAAAATAATTTCCATAACACTTATATCCGTTGCTTTTTTATCCTGTCAAACCGATGTGAAATTTAACGAGCAATATTTTGAAGGACAAAGAGACGGCATCTTTTGGCGTTCAACAAATACAACAGCAACAGTCAACACAGCAGGACAACTTACACTAATAGGATATGTTGATTTGGAAACACTTACTCTAAAAACTACTACCGCCACAAAAGCTACTTATCTTTTTGGAACTTCAAACACCTCAAACTTTGCATCGTTTATCTCATCAGAAAATAAACTATATACAACTAGTTTAATATCAGGTACAGCACCCGTAAATAAAATTACATTAACAAATTCTGGAAATAGCTATTCAGTAACCACAGGAGTTGCGACAACAGCAATTACAGGAACAGGAACAGGATTAAAAGTAGATATTGTTAGAACCACAAGTAGTGGTGCAATTTCATCGTTAATTATAAATAGTACAGGAACGGGCTATGCTCCTGGCGATATTGTATCCATACATAACGGATCTTTAACAGGAATTGCTACAGCAGTTATTCAAAACATAAATGCTAATGGAGAGATAGAAATTACAGATTATTCCAATGGAACCGTTTCAGGTTCTTTTAAATTAAATGCATCAAATTCAACAAATACAGATGTTGTTAATTTTCAGTATGGTAAATTTTATAAAATCCCAGTAATAAAAAATCCTTAAAAACCTTAAATAAAACGATTTTAAAACCAACTTTTACGAGTTGGTTTTTTTTATTTTAAAAATAAATTGATACTTAATAGATTAAACCAAAATTAAGAGTACATTTGTAACATATTTAAAATAAAATAATATGAACATTTTTGTAGGAAGTCTTCCTTTTAGTATTGAGGAAGCAGATTTAAGAGAGTCTTTTGAGGCTTACGGAGCAGTTGATACTGTTAAAATTATTACAGATAAATTTACTGGAAGAAGTAAAGGATTTGGTTTTGTTGAAATGTCTAATGATGACGAAGCTCAAAAAGCAATCGACGAATTAAACGGAGCAACTGTTCAAGGTCGTGCCATTGTAGTAAACAAATCAGAACCAAAACCAGAAGGAGAAAGAAGAAGTTTTAACAACAATAGAGGTGGAGATTCTCGTGGTGGTTATGGCGGAAATAGCCGTGGAGGTGATAGAGACAACCGTGGAGGCGGAGATAGAGGAAGATATTAATATCAGCCAAAAAAGATAAATTATTTCAATATAATTTATTAAAAAACCCTTTATAAAAACTGATTTTCAGTTTTTATAAAGGGTTTTTATAATCTCAATATAAATTATTTTTTCTTCTTCTTTGCAACAATCTTTTTAGCGGTTTGTATAAACTATCGGCAATAGCCCTTGCTTTTGCCTTTTCAGCCCGATCTTTTGGATCTGGATAAGAACTCATCATCTTAGTTAAAAAATCAGATTCCGCTCCAGCACTCATATTTGCTAAAACATTAAATGCCGATTCTACCGCATTTACATTATAACCATTCCGTTTCATAAAATCGTATGAATAAGTATCTGCATTGGTTTCTTGTCCACGGCTATGTTTACTATCAATTATAGCACTTGCAATTTGACCATCAGTTAGAGCCACAATTTTATCTGATTGTGAGGAGGCTGCTTCCATAATTGCCGCCTTTCTATAAGCCGCTTTCATAGCATCTTTAGTGTCGTGGTTAGCAACATGGCCAATAACAGCAAGTAATTCATTGTCATCCATAATATCCATCAATCCCGAATAAACACGAACGCTTCCATCGGCACAAGCAAATGCGTTTACATCTTTAGTCTTGTAAACTTTATAAGTTCTTAAATTCCATTAGTAAGTGCAAGAGTTA
>DYPS01000167.1 GCA_020719775.1 Desulfosporosinus sp.
TGGTCCTGTCATATTCTGTTCTTAGTTACTTTTAAGGTTTTTCGTCAATAATTGTCTTGGATCTTTCGACACTGACCATAATACTCTCCATGACTATTATTTGCCTCAAAAACCACTGCAAATATTAATTGATTTGAACCAAAAACACAATTGAAACTCCATATAGACCTGCAGTTTACGGAGTTGAACTATAAACTCCTACTATGTATCCAACTGTCAAGATAATGATTGAAAAATAGCTCACATATGTTCCAAATCCTCTGGAGCATATCCAATAACACATGTTAGATCTTGTTAAATTGTCTAAAGCTTTAGAAAACTATCTTAAAAGTGTGAATCTGCGGCCATAAATTCTAATCTGAATTAACCCACTTATCATTTATCCGAATATGTTAAACACTGGGGTTTTACATCTTAAATCTAGCTGTTTACTTTCTATTATTGTGTTTTTGCAAAACATAAAAAAGATAATTACAAATATCAAATTTGCAACACCAAGAGGAATAAAAAAAATGTCAATTTGGAAGATATTTATAAACATTATGATACTAACAATCGGTCCTTATACTGTATCAATGATTACAAAAGCTAAAGTGTTATCTAAAATTCCCAAATCGTTTGAAAATTTATTTATTAGCCTTCCAGAAGGAGTTACATCAAAGTAACTTGACGAGCATCTTACCAAACCATGAATCATATCTTAATGAAGTTTCTAGTTACTAAATAAAGAAGTAAGACTTAGAAGAAGGTATTTTATAAAAAGGATGATAAAATATGCGAATTGCATAAGACCAAGCATTCCCCAATAAAACTTCTCGTCATGATTAAATAATCCATATACTCCATTTTTTTTATTGTCATATTGAGCCAGAAATCTCATATAGAAAGTGTTGATAAGTTAGGCAACTACAAACAAAAATATTGTAATTGGAAATAAAAAATTATTTATCTTTGAGTAGAAGATGTAATCGGTGTATGTTTTTAAAGTTACTTCAACGTTTTCCTACTTTTGAATTGTTGAAATTATTTTATTTGTTTAAGACTTTTATTGATTTTAGCTTATCACAGCAGAACTTTTTCTTTTTCTAATCATCTAAATTTTTAACATTCTGTTTTACTTTTAGATTTATTCTTTAAGTCTTTCTTCTTCTTAATCTATGACTTTTTCTTCTTCTTCTTCTTCTTCTTATTTTTTTTGAACTAAGTTTTCCAACTGTTATTTTAAATTTTAAGGTTTGTCCTGATATTTTATGCAACCATCTTACATTATAAGGAGTTGATCGCATTCATGCAAATAGTTTATTTGATGTGTTACCAAAATTATCGTCTTTTTTCCTCTCTGCTTCAAAATCACTTTCTAGTAAATTTACTTAGCCACTTTTGAATCAACAGCCGATATCGGATCATCTAACAAAAGTATGTCAGAATCACCATACAAAGCTCTGGCTAATGCGAGTCTAGCCTTCTGACCTCCTGATAGGGTGATGCCTTTTTATCCTACAACTGTTTCATCACCGTTTTATAAAAGTTCTAAGTCTGCTTAAAAGCAAGAATCTTGAATTGCGTGATCGTACTTTTATTTATCGAAAGGTCTACCAAATACGATATTTTCTTTGATAGTGGCAGAGAATAAGACTGGTTCTTGCTCAACGTAAGCAATGGTTCCATTTTTGACAAATACTCCATGATAATAGGGGATTTAGTTTAATATAGCGCCGATAAAGCCTGATTTTCCTGATCCTACTTTTCCACAAATTCCATAGAATAATCCTTTTTTGAAATGAACATTTATATCAGTTAAAGAAGTAGTTTCTCGATTTTTTAAAGTCCAATAACCGTTAAATGATTTCATAAAAATTTAAGCATTTTATAAATCTGGAATTGCTTAACTATTAGTTTTTAGGTTAA
>DYPS01000168.1 GCA_020719775.1 Desulfosporosinus sp.
GGAGTAAACACCGAATCCTTCCCCACCATTTAGTTAAAACCAAAAAGGAAATACGCAGTAATAACAATACTGCTAATTCCAACCCCAGTAAATTGCCAAAGAGCTACACACCAGCAATCCAACATTTTAATTTTCCTTAATCCTTCTTGAAATTGATGTTCGATGTTGATGACTCGATCGTGTACCCATTGATCTAGCCAACACATTTTGAAGTCAGTTATACGAGTGAAGTACTATTAAAGTATGCGAAGTCTTCTGGCTCTGAGGGCGATATTACTAAATCTAATTTAATTCATTTCGGCTGCAGTTTTAATAGTTTTGTACATGATCAGTCCGGCGATGACAAGTCCAAATAGCAGAGAGAAGGATAGTTTATAGATGAGATAGATAAGTATGACAACAATGTTAAAACACTAAAATATGAGAGACAGATAGCTTTCGTAGTAATTATGCAAATACACTGATAATTTCGTTGATATTTTCACCCAAAGCTACATTTGAAATTGCTAAGTCCTATCACCGACAGTTGGAGATTACAAACTAGAACGATACTACATGAAGTTGTTTTGGAGGATGCGAGATGAGAGCTATCTCTTTACATTTTGTTGATATAAGGATAGGGTCAAACCATAGGCGATTAGAACTAATTGAGATATTGCGATGGCTAGTAGGACTCCGATTATTAGTAGGAGGTAGTTGTTGTGGTCGGTTGAGGAGGTTGATATGGAAGAGTATGTTTACTATAAGATGAGAGGAATTGAAAGTTTGACAAGTGAATTGAGGAAGCAGAGTAGCATTAGGGGGGTTGGAATTCTTTAGGGGAATATGGTGCCAGGTATTCCTGGATATTGTGGTACTATTTCTTTTTTGAGAGTAAGTCCAAAGAGATTGAACACTCCAAAAGCCATATTATTATAGTCAAACAATCTTAATTCTTTTCTATTTTCTAAAGAATGTTCAAATTGGTCAAAAGGGAAAAAAAGATTCAATAATTGCTGGGTTCTTTCCCCTAAAAAGAAAAGCAACTCAGAAAAAAAGTATATCACATCGACAGCTCTATCAAACACAACTAACTGATACTCTTTGGACCAGCCGAGAAGACCATTCTCAGCTAAGCCATCAAATAGCTGGTCCTAAAGGAACAAAGATAAATCAGATAGTAATAAAAGGCAGAAAACAAAACATAGATGCATTTGATGTAGTAAAAGCTACATCGTTTCGGCAGGTACTAACATATAGTATTAAGGAAGACGACTCACTCTAAAACGATACACTTCGGTAGAGATACAAAAAGCCGTATGTCGACCATAATTGGACATTGTCATAAATAGAAGACTATCTTTATTGAAAGAAAGTACAATAATCAAATTTCATATCAGATACAAAATATACTTCAAGCCAAACGTATAGAATAGGATAAATTTAAATTGAATAAACATCTAAAATGCAGGTAGGAATCTCCGCTCATCAACGATGTTATCAGAATCACGAGAAGTTAGTGTAAAACTGTATAAAATAGGCCAAAACTTAATAATTTCTTTATCAATACTATTTCGCAATAATAAACATGCTTTAAGAATGATATTGTCAGCACTAGCTTTAAAAAGATTTTGCAGAATTAAAAGATTAGAGCAGTTATGGAGGTTTGTCAAAGAAGAGATGTTAGGCCTATACACCCAAATAGCTCAAACAATTTGAAAAGGCTTAACCCTCATAAACAGTCACAGAAAAGTGCAATAACTTCTCCAGGAAAAAGCCAATAAAATTCATTTAGAAAAATGTTATGATTATTAATACATTTATGTCAACCAATTCTAAAACTAAAAATAACTTCATTTTCTTTATTATTATTGCGATAGTCAATAAATTATCATTTATCAATTATTACAGACTAGCCATGCTTAAT
>DYPS01000169.1 GCA_020719775.1 Desulfosporosinus sp.
TAAATTATATAAGAGCTCAAACATCAGTTTCAATTCAGATGTAAGCTCCCATATAATATTACGAAAAAATGACAAAAAAACCATCTAATTTTTCTACAACATCTCCAATCCTCCGAACCCGAAGCCTTCACCTATTTTAATATTTTCAAAACAAATGGTAAGACAATTCATCTTTTTACTATATATAATTTCATATTAATTTAATACGTATTACATTGAATTACATTGCATTGCATTGCATTGCATGAACATAATATTATTGAATATAAATATAAACAATCAAGAGGAGCGATAATAAATATTTAATATCTAATGAGAAAATACAATAACACGAGTAGATCAACCTTAATCGTCTGCGTTTTATCATGCTTGATGACTTTCACGTTGTCAATTGCCACCACCTAACTTACTGATCATTGCACAAGCGCTAATAATCCGCAACTGATCTATAATTTGAATCTGGCAAACTAGATCTAATTTGGAACAAAATAGGTTTATCTTGGAACAAAAAATTAAATCTAGGCCAGTGAAACTTATGTCTATAACTATTTCGCTGAGGATGAAGGAACTTCATATAAAGTTAGAATTTAGAAAAATGATAGATCACAAGCAACTCAACTCAATACATCTGTGGACACTACTATTGGAACTGCAACTTATGGTACTACGGGTGGTCAATTTTTACTTGCTTAATCTGGAGTTATTGCATTTTAAATAGGATTATCTGGCAGTGGTAGTTTAAAATTTTTTGGTTTTGATAAGACTAACTCTCCTACTATATTAACTGAAGTTAATACAATAACTCTTGGAGGTACTGAAACTTTGACAAAAATTATTACAGGTAATGGTCAAGCTACGAACCTACCATCATTTTATTTTTTAACAACAAACACTGATAACACAATTAATGTATATCAAGCAACAACTACAAATGGAGTTGTTACTCCCATTTCAACTCCTTACTCCTTTATAACTACTGGTGCTGTTTCAAGTAATTTTATATCAGCATGTGAAAATGGTTTTATTCAAATTGATAATACTGCTAATGGTGGACCAAAGATTTCAAAATTTAATAGTGGGCAAGCAGCTAGTACAGCCACATCTCCTGGTGTCTCTTCCGGTTCCCCTACAACTCCAACATTTGTCCATGATACTACTGTTTACATAAATAATGAAGTATACATAATAAATTTTGACAATTCTTTCTTCGTTGCCATGTATGATTCAGGCAAAGCTGCTTCCACAATTTTCAGAATCTTAGATGTGAGTGGTACTCCAACTTACTCCGACATTTAGGAAACAGCAGTATCAGTATCAATTACTTTACAACCTTTCACCGATAATACTGCTAACTTTATGCAAGTAAGCTCGAATGCTGGGGTTGTGAAATTAGTTAAGTTATTTTTTGTCAATAGTTACACATCAGCTGGCCAAGTTTATAGTCAATATAATACTCCAAGTACCGCTGTTGATACCGTGCAATAGGCTCTTTATGCTGATTTGGATACATCGAATGCTGAAACATTAAAGATATCATTCAACTATGCTTCAAGCACGCAGTATATTTATATCTTAAAAACTTCCACCTCAAACTCTAAAATCATAAAGTATACTTTAACGGCTGCTGATGTATTGACAAAATTGCATTAAATTACTTTGTCAGACGATTCTTTTACAGAGTTGACTAACACAGCTCAATAGACTGAAATGTTTTAGGTCCAAATTTATTGCGGATGCTCTTCAATCCAAATAAACACTTTCGTCTGTTTCGCAGGATCCGAATAATGCACTATAGCAATTGCAAGCACAGCATACGACTGCACATTATGAGAGCCAATATCAAGAAGCCATGCAAAATTAAATGATTCATTCATTCATCATCAAATATTATTAATTA